>JAGDBK010000131.1 GCA_017959065.1 Clostridia bacterium
AGGATGTATTTGAAGCGGCTCAGATCCTCCGGCATGGATTTTATTGCCGGACGCGCTCCTTCCTTCTGTTCCTTTCCGGCCCTGTAGTCCGGAGCGTTGTAGTTCAGGTCGTCATCGGTATAGGGTTCGGCCGGCACGATCTCGAAGATATCGGCGTTAAGAGCCTGCGCCGCATGAAGCGCGACTGCGCGCACGGTCTCATCGGTCGAGAAATAGACGACCAGTATGTCGCTGTTCTTGTTGCCGTTGTATCTCGGCACCCAGTTGATGTCCGCGGTGGCGGAGGTTATGGCATCGACTTCCTTCTCCTTGCCGCCTTCCTGACTGTTTCCCGCAGGATCGGCTGCAGGCGTGTTGTCCGGAGTCACGTCACCGTTTCCGCCCTTCTTTCCGCAGGCGCAGAGAGAAAGCATTATGGCGAGGCACAGAATGATGGTGAGTATCTTCTTCATTGTTTCAGCCCTCCGTGATCTTTACCTTGAGCTTCCTGTTCCTGGGTCCGTCGAACTCGCAGAAATAAATGCCCTGCCAGGTGCCCAGGACCAGCCTTCCGTCTTCTATGATGATCTGCTGGGAGAAACCTATCATGCTGGACTTGAGGTGGGCGGCGGAGTTTCCCTCGTAATGATGGTATCCGTCTTCCCAGGGCACTATCTTCTCAAGCTCAGCCTTAAGGTCGCGGACCACGTCGGGGTCCGCGTTCTCGTTTATGGTCAATGCCGCGGTGGTGTGCGGCACGAACAGCGTGCATATACCGTCCTTCACTCCGTTCTCGGTCACGGCCTGCTGTATCCTTGAAGTGATGTTGAGGAACTCGGTATGCGCGCCGGTTCTTACATCGAGCGTTATCGTTCTCATTTCTTTCTGACTATCTTGCCTTCTTCGTTTCGCACGAACTTGTTCGCGAACGCTTCGTTTACGGAGACGATGTAATCATACTGTTCCGGATGCTGCACAACGTACATGCGCCCGTATCTGGCCTTGGTCTCAATGTTCCTCTTTCCGTACTTCCTCGCGATGCTGTCGGCGATCTTGTGGGTGAAGTATTCGTATCCGCAGGCAAGCCCGATCGCTCCGAGTATAATCGCACCGAGTACTGATTCCTTAAACAGCGCGATCGCTCCCACGATGCCCAGAGCCGCGAACATGAAGGAGAACGCCGAGAACAGCGTAGCCAGAGGAGAATATGGATAATTCCTGTACAGTATCATCTTTATGCCTCCGAAGTCTCTTTATGTATCGATTATATCATCATGCCTCTTCATCAGAAATATCCGAATTGTTAACGAAATACGCGAGAGGATCCTGTTTGAGTCCGTTTATCCTTATCTCGAAATGCAGATGGTCTCCTGTGCTGTTGCCTGTGGATCCCACCCTGGCTATCATCTCACCCCTGCTCACCTTCTGTCCGCTGGTTACGCATATAACCGAGCAGTGCCCGTATAAGGTCGCAATGTCACTGCCGTGATCCAGCTTGACATAGTATCCGTAACCTCCTCCCCGGGGATCATCCATATTGACTGCCGTGACCGTGCCGTCCGCTGCAGCCAGCACCGGCGTTCCCAGGGCAGCGGCAATATCTATGCCGCCGTGCATCTTTTGCTCTCCGGTGAAGGGATCGCTTCGAATCCCGAAATATGATGTTATCCTCCCGTCTGTTGCCAGTGGCCAGCAGAAGATATCCGTCCCGGTCATCGATACATCGGTTTCAACTACGCCCAGGCTCTGCGAATAACCATAAACGCTTCCTGTCATACTGGTGATGGTGACAGTTACGGTAAATAACAGGCAGATCAGTAAAGTCAGCGTTCTGATAAGATCGCTATCTGTCTTCCTGTGAGAGAAAAACAGTCTTTTCCCGGCCTTCACTGTATCTCTTTTCCTGATCCTGTTTCTTTTCAGTACCTCCGCAGCTATGGAAGCATATCTTATATATTCTTCCCGGTAAAGATCACTGTTTTCAGCGTCGTTTTCATCATCTTCCGGGTAGATTCCGGATGTCTTTAAATCTTTTACACCTCTTCCGATCATCTTTATGTCGTTAACCTGCTTTTTCAGCGTCCTGAAACGCTCAAAATGCTCAGTTCTATCTGTCAAGTCTAACTCCTTTACAATTAAAATATGCAGTAAAAAAGGCAGCAAACGCTGCCTAATCTTATTTATCTGGTTCAGTTCTTTTTAAGCTGTTCCCAGGCCTCCCGCGACAGCATATAGACGTCCGTATAGCCGTCTTCCGCGTCTTCGTAGCGCTCCAGGAAGCTGCAGCCCCAGGATTCCGCGGTCTTTTTTGAGGGTTCGTTGGTGTATTTCATGTAGCTGTATATCTCGTTGAACGGAAGAGTCTCAAAAGTCATGTCACGGACCGCTTCCGCAGCTTCTTTCGCGTATCCTTTGCGCTGCATGTCCCGCCTGATGTGATATCCGATCTCGGGTCTTATCACTCCGTGGATGTTCTGCATGGTGAGTCCGCAGTCCCCTATCATCTCACCGGTCTCTTTGAGGCATACTGCCCAGAGCCCGAATCCGAAGGTCCTGTATCTCTGTATGTTCCTGTCTATCCAGTTCCTCACCCTTTCGTCGTCAAAGACGCAGGGATAATGCTGCATGTTCACGGGATCCCCCAAAACCGCTTTGAGAGAGTCAAAATCATCTGCCGACATCTCTCTCAGGTACAGTCTTTCGGTATCCAGTACGTGTCCTTTTTCCGCCACTGCAGGTCTCCTTTCCGTCAGGTCTCTTTGACCCATATCTCTCCCTGCGTATGCCGGAACCCGGCGCTCTCGAACATGCGCCGGCTCTGAGCGTTGAAGGAGTATATCTGCGCCCT
>JAGDBK010000132.1 GCA_017959065.1 Clostridia bacterium
ACAAGATTTCGCAAGTAGGTAATGACACGGCCGAAGTTACGCCCGGGGAGATCGTGTAAGACCATGGGTAATACCATGGCAGTGGTCGCTGAACCAGGAACAAGAGTCCCCCGCCTCTGCAGGCGGTGGGAGTGTGTCAACGGAATTTTTCGGGGTGTTTTTTTCTCATGAAAGCAAGAGCCTTCTCAAATACCTGCCTCTCGTTGTCATATAGTATCATCCCGCCCGCTTTTTCAACCGGGATCCAGAAGATCTCCGAGATCTCCTCTTCCTGCGGCCTGAGCCGGACCATATCGGTAAAGGCGGTAAAATATACGACTTCCTTTGTGGCGCTGCTGGATATCCTGTAACTGATGGTGACCCTGAACGGCTCCGTTATGTCCAGAGAGACCCCGGTCTCCTCGAACAGTTCTCTTTCAGCTGTCTGCCGCTCCGTTTCTCCCGCTTCAACATGCCCTTTCGGAAAAGAAATGTTCCCCGCCTTCCTGTTTCTGATCAGAATTATGTGCGGTATGCCCGCTCCGTCAAGAGAGAAGACCACACAGCCGCATGATTTTTCCCTTTTCCGCGAGATCTGATGCTGCGACAGCCAGATCAGCAGGACCGATATGTCCGCGGGATTGACCCCGGATATCCTGGATGCCTGCCCGATATTCAGCGGCCGGAGTTTCTGCAGTTTCTGAGCCGCCTCCGTACGCAGCCCGCTTATCGTACTGTAGTCAATATTCTCCGGCAGGACCCTGTTTTCAAGGCGTTCCGCCTGTGCGACTTCCGCCTTCTGACGGCGAATATATCCCTCGTATTTTATGTCTGTCTCGACTGTTTTTATTTCAGCCGGGGTCAGAACCGGTCTCCCGGGATCGAATTCTTTCAAAGATGAGTAATCGACCTGAGGACGCCTGATCAGATCCGCAAGTGCGGCCCCGATCGTTACGGCAGCGGTCCCGCGCTTTTCAAGCATTTCGTTCAGCCTGGAGCTCGGCGGCACGATAACGGTTCTGATCCGGTTTTTCTCCTCCTCAATTCTGGATCTTTTCTCCAGAAAGCCCTCATACTGTTCCTTCGACAGGAGTCCCGCCTCTCTGCCTAAAGTGCTGAGCCGTTCGTCCGCGTTGTCCTGTCGTAGTAGCAGACGGTATTCGGAGCGGGAAATCATTATCCTGTAAGGCTCCTCTGTGCCTTTTGTGACCAGATCGTCTATCAGAGTGCCGATATAGGATGAGCTCCTCGGAAGGATGATCGCATCTTTCCCTTCGAGCTCCCTCGCTGCGTTTATCCCCGCTATGAGTCCCTGCACGGCTGCTTCCTCATAGCCGGACGTCCCGTTGAACTGCCCGGCTCCGTAGAGTCCCCTCGTAGACTTGACCCTGAGGGTCGGGAGAAGCTCGAGCGGATCGACGCAGTCGTATTCTATAGCATACGCATAGCGAATAATCTGCGCTTCTTCAAAACCATCGATCGAGCGGAGCATATCATACTGCACATCTCCCGGCAGCGAACTGGAGAACCCGCCGAGATACATTTCTTCCGTGTCGCTTCCCAGCGGCTCAAGGAAGAGCTGGTGCCGCTCTTTTGAAGGAAATCTGACGACCTTGTCTTCTATAGACGGACAGTATCTGGGCCCGACGCCGTGTATCACACCGGTGTAGAGCGGCGATCTTCCCAGACTCGATCGTATTATGTCGTGCGTTCTCTGATTGGTGTATGCGATATGGCACGGCACCTGTTCAAAGGACGCAAATGCATCGGCCGGCGTTCTTGCCGAAAACGGGATGATCTCTTTCTCGCCCTCCTGCGCTTCAAGCCTTGAAAGATCCACAGAGCTTTTCAGGATCCTGGGCGGAGTCCCCGTCTTGAATCTTCTCAGCGAGAGTCCGGCACGTCTCAGCGATTCCGAAAGGCTGTTCGCCGCCAGCATTCCGTCCGGACCGGAAGAATAACTGGTCTCCCCGATGAAGACTCTGCCGTACAGATAAGTCCCGGCGCATATCACCGCCGCGTTTACTTTCCAGATGTCCCCGAAAACCGTCTTTACCGATGTTACGGCCGGCATACCGTCCGAATCTGTCTCAATGCCTATATCGGTGACTTCCGCCCCCACTAGCCTGAGATTTTTCTGCAATTCAAGGGTATGCTTCATCTGGACCCTGTACCGGTTTCGGTCAGCCTGGATCCTTTTCGACTGCACGGCGGCGCCTTTGCCGAGATTGAGCGTTCTGCTCTGAAGCATGACCTGATCCGCCGCATATCCCATCTCTCCGCCAAGCGCATCCAGTTCATATACGAGATGGCCTTTCCCCGTTCCGCCGATAGACGGATTGCACGGCATGTTTGCAACCGCATCGGGGTTGATGGTGAAGACAACGGTGTCCGCCCCGAGTCTTGCCGCGGCCAAGGCCGCTTCTATTCCAGCGTGTCCGGCGCCGATAACGGCTATATCCGCAGAGTAAGTCAATGCTGTTCCTCGATTCAAAAACAAAAATGAGACGCCGCTTTTTGCCGGCGCAGCCCCGAGAATGCTTTCATCCGGGGTTGAGATATTTAATTATACATCTATTTTGTTAACAAATCATTACATTTTTCCTGATCGTCCTGCTTCGCCGGAGTGCGTCGGACGAGGATCCCACTGTCCCGGTACAACTTGATTAAATAACCGAAATGCTGTATAATTGAGGCATAAGATACGGGATCTTCCGGTCCCGGTTCAAGTTAGGAGGCACCATATTTTGAAACTGTTTCGCACGATTATGTGCTTCATCGTTCCCGCCGTTCTCATCGTCTGTCTGATCGGATGCTCCGGGACCAGCATTTATGACCTCGAGACCATTGCCGCTTCGGATGTTACCACTGCCGCTCAGCTTGTGACCGATGAAAACGAACGGCTGGTTACAGAAGGCGATGGAAATACCCTCTCGGATCTCTGGTCCGGCAGCTATGCATACGGCAGTGTTACGCTGACAGTCGCAGCGGGGTCGGAAGAAGGCAAGCTGTCCCTTGTCTTTAAAAATGAGGACGTTTCGCTTGAGCTGGCTTTCGCACCTGCCGAAGGCGATGATTCAAAGATAGTTTCGGAAGACGGAAGCTTTTCCGCTTCTCTCACTGAAGACGGCATTGAAGTGACCGCGCCTGAAGAAAAGCAGTCTCTCGGAGGACTGTATAAAAAGCAATAATTCTGAAATCATTTCTCCGGAAAGGACTTCTCGCGCTGCCGGCGAGTAATGGATATACTTCAAAATGGATTTTTCCCAGCTGAATCTTTTGCCGGAAATCCTGTCTGCCATCAGAGATTCCGGATATGAACAGCCTTCCCCTATTCAGAGCAGGGCCATTCCCGTGATCCTGGAAGGCAAATCTGTTCTGGGCTGCGCTCAGACAGGAAGCGGAAAGACAGCCGCCTTTTCCCTGCCGATACTGGATATGATCGCCCGTAAAAAGGACGGTCATTCTGATAACCGGCGGGAAATCCTTGCCCTGATCCTCGCTCCGACCAGAGAGCTCGCTCTCCAGATCGACGAATGCATCAGAATGTATTCAAAATATCTCACTTTGAAATCAGGCGTCGTTTTCGGAGGCACAAGTCAGAAGAATCAGGAAAAGATGCTCAGCGACGGTATAGATATTCTGGTTGCGACTCCCGGGAGGCTCTGGGATCTCTATCGTCAAAAACTGCTTAAGCTCAACAAAGTCGAGATCTTTGTCATCGATGAGGCAGACCGCATGCTCGATATGGGGTTCATAGCGGATGTGCGAAGGATCTCCGACGTCCTTGTCAGTAAAAGACAGACACTAATGTTTTCGGCAACGATGCCCGATGAGATCGTTGAGCTCATCGGCTCAATGCTGAGCGATTACGTTACGGTGGAGGCCGATCCGGCTTCATCCGAAGTTAAGACGATCGACCAGAGGGTTTATTTCGTCGACACGGCGAACAAGCACAGGCTTCTCGTGGACATCATAAAAAGCGAACGGATATCCAGCGCACTCGTCTTTACCAGAACCAAGCACGGAGCGGACGCGCTGACGCGTAGACTGACAAAAGCCGGCATCAAATGCCGGGCGATTCACGGCGACAAATCGCAGCCGGCGCGTCAGGTTGCCCTGAGCAAGTTCAAAAAAGGAGAGATAGACATTCTGATCGCGACTGAGATAGCCGCCCGCGGGATCGACATTGAAAACCTTCCGTATGTCTTCAATTACAACATCCCCGAAGACCCGGAGATGTACATTCACAGGATAGGCAGAACCGGGCGTGCCGGAGCATCCGGCTCAGCCATTTCCTTCTGCAATTATGAGGAACAGCCGCTTCTTTATGACATAGAGAAACTTCTGGGGCACAAGATACCCGTCATAGAAGGACACGGATACCCCATGACCGACTTCACCGCGGATTCCCGTTCCGGAGGGCAGAACAAAACGGTTTCCCTGCCTCAGACATCCGGTTCATTTGCGCCTCCCACCGTCTCGAAGTTCCCGAAAGGTCTCACCAGACCCCGGCGTCCCAGGTCTTTTAAGAAGATGAAATAGACTCTCAACGGAACAAAATATTACGGCCATTCCGCCGGCGGACACCGCCCTGGCAGAATGGCCGTTTTGCTGTTATTGTGATTTGCTTCGCAAATATATTACGGAGATAAAAGAGGCCAGAAACCTTGCTGCGGCCACAGATATCAGATCCTTGAGCAGATAAGGAAGCGACCCTGTCAGAAAAGCTTCCTGAACGGTCCTTCCGGTAACGAGGGAAAGCACTGCGATACCTGACACGTGGCAAACGGCAAGACCCGCTGCGCCGCAAAGGACTGATGCCGCCGCATTTTTGCAGAACGATCCGACTCCGCACATGAATGACAGTGCCAAGAATCCGATCAGAAATCCTCCGGTCGGCGAAACGAACTTCTCTGCCCCGCCTGTAAATCCGGAAAACACCGGAGCCCCTATGCATCCCAGCGCAAGATAGACCGCAACAGCGGCAGTGCCTTTAGCTCTGCCCGCAAAATACCCTGCAAAAGAGACAGCTACTGTCTGGAGAGTAAGCGGAACGCCACCGGGAAACGGCACTGATAATTGGGACAAACAGGCGATAACCGCGGCCAGCAGCGCGGTCAGGACGACCTGATGGACTCTGTATCTTCTGCTTTTGCGGTTATAGGTATCCGGGTTTTCACGCGTAGAACTGTGCGATGACATCCGCATTTTCCGTGTATTCGAACTCTTCTGCCAGACGATCCAGTTCTGCCAGATAGTCATCTGCCTGCATGAGAGATTTGAGACTGTTCTTCCATGCCGGACCGGACTCTCCTTCAAAACGGGCGATCAGCAGGCCGGAAGAACACTGAAGGACAGCGGTGTCTCCTTCTTTTCTTGTATCATCGAACAGCCATTCCACGACTTCCGCGTCCGTAATATCGGTTTTTCTCAGATTCTCCGTAAGACCTCCGGAGTCTCTGGTATAAGTGTCTTCGGAGTACTGCTTGGCAAGTTTGCCGAAAGATTCGCCCGTCTTTTCCCCCGATGAATACTCGGCAATGATATCTTCAGCCTTTTGATTGGCTTCTTCCTCGGTCTGATAGACGGCCGGAGTAAGAAGGATATATCTCATAGACACGGTATCGCTCTCGTCCCGTTTGGGATCGCTGACCACATAAACCAGTGTATACTGATTATAATTCTCGGTAATAGCGCTTTTTCCGGCAACTATCTCTTCGCCTTCGGAGAAACCGAGATTAACGAGATTGCTCAAATCGCTGCCCTCCATGAGATACGAGGACATCTCGGACCTGATCTTTTCTTCCGTCAGTTCATCGTCGCCTGTATAGCGTTTCTTTATTTCCTCGGCAAAGGCTTTCTCAAACTCCTCAAGGCTCCCCGCACCGCTAAGCTTTTCGAGATCCTCTTTCAGCGCGGATTTGATCGCCTCTGCCTCTTCCTCGGTCGCGTCTTCTGGAACATTGCTCGAAACGGTGTAACGGTAATAATCTATGCAGTCGATCTCCCCTCTGTACTTTACGTAGCCTTCTTCATACATTTCGTCAGTGTAGTTAAGTGAAGCGGTATACTCTCCGTATGCCTTGAGCGCGATCACCTGAAGCGCGTGGCATTTTTCGAACACCGATTCGTCAACCAGACTGCCGTAATAACTCTTAAGGAATGCGTCCATTGTGATGCCCTGACTGTCGACAAGAGCCCTGACATCTTCCATGTACTTCCTCTCTTCCTCCTCTTCCTCCGGCGACATTTCGATTCCGTTGGCTTTTGCATATTCCGCGAAGAGGAGATTGGACTTCATCTGAAGCAGCCCGGCATTGAGATAGTAATCGAACCATGTTCCGGTCCCGTATGCCTGCTCTTTCAGAGACTTGGACGTGTCAAGGCCGAGCATGGAAAGGTAGCTCTTGTACTGAGCCTTGTCCGATGAATATATCCCGTTGAAGAAGAAAGAGAGGTCTGCGAGCGTTGCTTCGTTGTTGGCGGTTGTGACCGCAACCAGACTCCCGTCTACAGCCGGACCGGTTTCGGCCGGATTCGACGCTGTGGTGTCATCTGTGCCGTTCGGAGAGGGCTGATCGGTCGCGGCGCATGAGAAAAGCATCACGGCACAGATAAGCATAGATAAAACTGACAATAGTGTCTTTTTCATTTGAAAATGCGGCGGATCCCTCATGCTCAGCGGTTCTGGGCAGGGATCCGTCCTCTCTTTGAGAGACTCCTTTCGGTCAGGGTGCCGTTTAAAGAAACGGACCGAGAATCATGTCTGTTCTTGAAACATCTCAGACGCCGTTCCGCCGTTTTTTCGGCCGTCTGATGGTTTCGCCGGCAACGCGGCGGTACGTCAAAAGCCAAACGGCCGTATCTTGTGTTTCGCGCTCCGCCCGGACTGTGTCCCGATCTGACAGAGAAGCGCTTTCAAACAGTGATGCGGCCGTGTATTAAAGGCTTGATTAAATTATGCGTCAATCTTCTGGATATTGTCCTTGTTTACGGTATAGTGGTATGTATCCCCAAGGGTCTCAATCAGCTTCTCAAAGCTGTCGTTAGTGAGCCCGCTCTTGGCAGATACTTTCCAGGTCTCGAGCCCTTCGCTTTCATAGAAAGCGATCACATAACCTCCGTCCTCGCCTTCCAGGACCTCGGCGTCACCGACTTTGCGTTCGGGATCGGAGCACCATTTGTCAATTGCATAACCGCTCGAACTCGTGGGAACATAATTCTCGGTAAGTCCGCCGTCCTCGCTTGCGGTAGAGCTCGAAGAATGCTCTTTGGCGAGTTCTGCGAAAGAATCCGCGCTCTTGTCTCCGGCGAGAAATTCGGCCAGGATCTCGTCGGCCTTCGCCTTTGCTTCTTCATCGCTGTCATAGTTATCGCCGGATATATATATCCTGCGGATGTTCTTCGCCGGATCTTCTATCCTGTATGAAGGTTTGAGCATCATATAAACCGTATAATAACTGTCGCCCTCTATCGCTATCGTGTCGCCCGCGGCTCTGCCCTCTGCGAAAGCCCACTCTCCGAGAGGAGTGCTTGTATTGTATTTATATGCGGTGGTGACGATGCTGTCCATAGTCTTGTCAATCAGCTCTTCCCCGCCTTCCCCGTCGCTCTTGTGCTCGGCAAGGTATTCTCTGAGCAGGGTGTCGAATTCTTCCGAACTCTTTGCCGCGGCGATCTTTTCAGCGATCTCTTTCGCCGCTTCCATGGCAGCGGTCTTGTCTTCATCGGAACCTTCTTCAGTAACTTCGGCGTCGATCTTGTATGACTTGTAGTCGGCGTTCAGGAACGATCCGCTGTTCTCCTCATAGTATTTTTCCATATCCTCATCGGAAAACTCAAGTTCCGAAGTGTATTTTTCATAGTACTTTGATGAAAGCATTTCTATGAAAAGACAGTTGCGGAGGACCTCCTCGTTGACGCCTTTGCCGTATGCCGCGGCCAGATACGAATCTAGGCTCGCATACCCCGCGCCCGCAGCCCCGGATTTCAGGTTGCTGATATACGCATCAATAAGTTTGGTGTCATCCTCGCCAAGTTCAAACCCCTTCTCTTTCGCGGCCTCGCAGAGAAGGACTGCCTGATTGACCTGCATCTCCGTCGACTGGACAAAATAATCGAACCAGGTCTGATCGGTTGTATATGTCTGACTCTTCAAAGACTTTGAAGTATCCAGCCCGAGATAAGTCAGAAACGACGAATACGTCTCCGCGTAATTGTGATACAGGCTGTTGAAAAAATATGAAAAGTCGGCATTGCTTATTTTGTAATTGTCCGTAGAGATAGCCACCGTCGATCTTACGGCGCCCGCACCGTTAACTATATTGTTGATGATCGTTAACGCTACGCATCCCACGATAAGAACTATGCAGACCAGAGCAATCCAGAAAGTTTTGCTCTTTTTCTTGGCTTTGCCGCTGTTAACCGCGGCTTTGCTGTTTGCATTCCTGAGTTCTCTGCTTCTGGCACCTTTTCCCATGTCAATAATCCTCTTTTTCGATCCTAATAGTTACTGAACAAATCACGACAATTATAACGAAACGGTCTTTCAAAGTCAAGTTATTTCGACGGCGTCACCAAACGGGCTCAGTCTTCTTTCCCCGTCTGAACCGGCTTCGTCATCTTGCAGAGTATCTGCCAGCCCGTCTCATCGTCGTAAAGCGAGACATATCCGCCTGATACGTTGGAAATATAAGAGTATGCAAAAGGAATGACATAATCCCCGTTTGTGTCGACAAGAGCCTTTTTCCCGTTATCCATGCCTATTACGGCAAGTCCTTCAAAATAGGGCTCGGCGTAGCTGAATACCGGCTGCACCTTCCATTCCCCTTCGCTGTTCATGAACCCGTAGCGTCCGTCCTTTCCGAGAAGGATCATCCCGTTGGAATATGAGATCACCTCATATCCGTCAGGGATCGGGAAATGGGTCCCGTCGCTCCGGATGATATAATCTCTGTCCGAGTAAATCTTCCGCTCTTTGGAGTAAAGATCCATCGTGACCTCCCTCACTCTGCAGAGACCGTTCTCAAAATACAGATAACCCATTGCTTCCTTCCCGTGAGTGAACAGCGGCATCTGCCATGAAGCCACGACCTGATTCCCGTTTTCATCCGTAAATCTTCTGTCTCCTGTAAGCGCCGTTCTTCCCGCGGTGTCGAGATAGTTCAGTTCGTATATCTTCTCGTACGTCGCAACTTTGGCCGTGCCTTTGCGGACATTGCCCTCGGAATCGGTCTCCGGGCTTCCGTCCGCCTGCGTCATGTCGACCTCAACTCCCTCGGTGACGATCTCCCTGACCTTAGCCTCGATTGCAGCGGCAAGCGATTCCGAAAAATAATACAGACCGTAATATTTGTATACATCTGGATTCGTGGAGTTAATGAACGACCACATCCATCTGCTGTTGCGGTATCTTGTCTCTCCCGTTCCTCTTCCGTATGAAGGGGCGTGGTCAAAATACAGCCCGATGCTGTCGACCTCGTGGACGTATGTGATATCCTCCTCGATCATGCACTTCAGTTCGTCATCATAGTGGCAATACCTGTCGCCGTGAAGAAACAGCGGCTGTCCGTCCTTGTTGTAGCAATAAGCAGGCTCAATGTCCCCGTCCGCGAATCTTATCAGCGGTTCACCGTCCGCGGAAAGAAGGTACATCGTGCCACCGCAGTCATAAAACACATAACCCGCATAGAGTTCTATCGTCTTTCTGCTCTCAAGGACCTTCTCTCTCGCCCCCGTATACCCACCGTTCTCTCCGTCTTTCCTGACATTGATCTCGGTCCATTTGTCCCTGTATGAGAAAACGTTCGGGATCTCCGTCTTGAATTCGGCCGCGGAAAGAACGTTCCTGTCGCTAGAGAAAATCCCTGTGTCCGCTTTTGATCCGGACGCGGTCAGTTCTTCCTGGGACGGAAATGTCAGAGAAGCCGCCGAAACGGTCTCCGGCTCACCCATTTCGCCTATGTCCTCATAATCGGGAGCCGGACCGGTCTCGTCCGGCGCAAGAGTATCGTACACCGTCCGATCCTGGACTTCATCCTTTTTCCCTCTGTCGATAAATGAAATGTCAAACGCTCCCTTGGCATAAAGGATGACCGCGGCGCTGACCAGCGCAAGCATAAGAATCGCGACTGTTGCCAGAATGATTTCCTTGGTTTTTTTCATAGCACCCTCAACACACTGTTTCAATTAATATTTTTGCGCAGCCTTCTGCTCCGCTACTTATGATACTTGCTTCCTGCAAGTATCCCGAAACATCTGTATAATATCTCAAGAACGATGGGCCTCATCATCTGATGCGGGAATGTCATTTCCGACACTGACAGCTTGAGATCGGCCCGTTTCTTCACTTCATCGGAAAGGCCCCACGAACTCCCTATTACAAACACTATTCTGCTTGTACCGCCGGCAATGAGATCGCCTATCTTCGAGGCGAAGCTCTCGCTTGAAAAAGATCTCCCCTCCACCGCGAGAACGATCACGTAATCTCTTTTTGTTATCTTTGAAAGGAGCTCTCGCCCTTCGGCATCGAGGGCTTTTTTTATCTCTTCTCCGGACGGATCGTCCGGCACCTTCTTTTCTTTAATCTCAACGGTCGTAAGACTGCAGTAAGCGGACAGCCTTTTTGAATATTCTTCCGCAGCTTCACGGAAATACTTTTCTTTCAGACTTCCGACCGCGATCAATGAGACCCCAACCACAATTAAACCTCTGCTCTCGTTATTTGATTCTGGGAGGCGGCCGCGACCCTGACATTCGACCCGGCCGACCGCAAAGCTTCCTCTACGGTCCTGACCGCCAGATCCGGAGCGTTGTTGATCTCCGACAGATGGGCCAGGATCACGCTTTCCGTGCCGGTCCCGGCCAGTCTGACCACCGTCTCCGCACAGCTTGAGTTGGACAGGTGTCCGAACGGCGAAGCTACCCTTGCTTTCAAAGCAGGATCATATGGGCCTTCCTCAAGCATTCTGATGTCATGGTTTGCTTCAATGACGACTACCCTGCATCCCTTCAGATTTTCATAAACATCTTCCGTTACCCTGCCGCAGTCGGTTACTATGCCGACGGAATCGTTCTCCGTTTCGATCCTGAACCCGTTGCATACGCTGCTGTCATGAGGCACGACAAATGACCTGACATTCATACAGCCGACCTGAACCGAGTAGAGCGGCGGATGGATATTCGCCGTGGCCGGAGAATAAACTGACCCCAGACCTCCGGCCTTCGCTGCCGGCTCGGTCATGTGTACCGGAACACTGTGATTTTTGGTTATAATCCGCAGAGCGCTAACATGGTCCGAGTGCTCATGTGTTATAAAAACCGCGGAGATCCCGTCTATATCCTCTCCTGCTGATCTGAGCGCGGTCTCTAGAGCTCTCGCGCTCTTCCCCGCATCTATGAGAACAGCGTCACGGCCGCTTCTGACAAGCGTACTGTTTCCTTTTGAACCCGAATAAAGGCGTATTACTTCTATCTCAATCATGCCGCCCCTCTTTGCCCGCATCCCGGCAGACGCATCTGCCATGACGGCAAAATCCGCGACGCGGTCTTTTCCGTTCCGGCCGAATTATTTCCAGATGAACGGAAACAGTCTCTTTATTACATCTCCGAAATACAGATCCACCAGATCCACAAACACTACCAGGACCAGCGGAAACACAAACATAGCGATAATCTTTGCCGCCGCTCTGCGTTTTTTTTCGTCTTCGAGGTAACTCTCCTTCATATTCTGATCCCATTCATCCGGCAGATCCGCCGGATCCGTGGCCTTTGTCGGCACTCCCCGGTACAGAACGAACAGGGCTATGATACCTGCCCCCAGAAGACAGTAGTAAACCGTTATGACGACTTCGTAAAACCTGAGAGAGACAGACAGCGAATACATGAAAAACAGCACAGCGAATATCAAAATGACAAGCAGCAGCCTTGATACTATCCGCCCCGTCTTCCCGTCGCGCTCACCGCTTTCGGGTTTATTTCTTTCCTTTGCCACTTCTGATACAGACCCTCACTTTCCGGATTGGACCCGTTGTCTTCAACGGGATCTCCGTCGACATCCGTCTTTTTCGAGCGCCGGCCGCGCCGGCACTGTTCCGGATGATTCCCGGGCCAATAGCCGCCCGCTGCTGTTAGGATGAAATACCAGATCCATCCTCCTGAGACTCAGATGACTCTGACCGCACCGTCCGGCCGGACACAAAGCGTCCTGCATGAGTCCTTTCCGAACAATTCGTCCATGTATTCCCGGTATTTTCCGGCGGTATCCGCGGGCACGAACGCCTGAATTGTACCAGCAAATCCTCCTCCGTGGACCCGGCACGCGGATTCTGTTCCTTCAAGAAAGATCTCGGATGCCTTCAGGGCGAGAGCAAGGCCCTCCTCCTTTGCATCCTTTGTCTGATAAACATTCTGAAGATATTTGAAGCTGGAGTTGCCGGACTCCGAAACGGACTTCAGAAACCTTCTGATATCTCCGGATGAAATGATCTCCGCAAGTTCTCCCGCTCTTCTGTCTTCGCCGATGAAATGAAGAGCTCTCAGCACCGCCCTGTCACCGGTCTTCTTTCTTAGCTCGGGCATTTTCCCGATTATGTCTTTTTCGGTAAGCCCTCTAAGGACATCTTTCCCGAATTCGCCGGCCACCGACTTCATCTCCGCCGGAATTGAAGCATACTCGTCATTCAGATCCGCGTGGCTCCCGCCCGGAGATACTATGCAGAGAGAATATCCGGCCTTCTCAAGTTCAAAAGACAGCGGGGTGACCTTCGGGTTTTCAGGATCTTCGAAATCTATCGCTACAAATCCGCCGACCGCGCAGGCTGTCTGATCCATAAGTCCGCAGGGCTTTCCGAAAAATCTGTTTTCCGAATACTGCGCTATCTTTGCTATATCTATTGCTGAAACTCTGCCGCCGTTGTAAAAATGGTTGAGCATGTTGCCGACCATTACCTCAAAGGCCGCTGAAGAAGACAGCCCCGAACCGCCTTTCACATCGGAAACGGTATATGCATCAAGGCCGCCTGCCGCGAATCCTTTTCTGCGGAATCCGTCGGCCACTCCGGCAATTATTGCGCCGGATGTGTAAAACGATTCTTCAACCGGAGCGGTATATTGTCCAAGATCGACCGCATCCTCGGGAAACCCTTCGCTCTTTATCCTGACGGTATCGTCATCTCTGACAGACGCAACGGCGATAATGTCCAGACTTACCGCGGCTGCAACGACCCTTCCCCTGTTGTGATCGGTGTGATTGCCGGATATCTCGCTCCTTCCCCCGACAGAAAACACGGATACTTCCCGGTCTCCGCCGTATATGGAAGAAAACGTATCCAGAGCCTTCAAATATCGGCTTTTCTGCGCTTCTGAAGCTTCTTTCCCGTATTCACGCCGAAAATACCCGTCGAGTTTCCCCGAACAGATGACATTTTTTATATCTTCCGTATGCACGGATCTCACCTCCGAAAAAGGCAGAATGCCCATTTTCACATCTATTATTATATCAGTTTTTCCAGCATCTTACAACCCAAATCGAACGTCTTGCAGTGACCGGGGCCAGCCTGGGAAACCCGAAAGATCACGGTGGGCTCCGGACTCGGGAACGCGTTACTGAGGCGTTTTTCTGGAAACTGATATTGCACTGCAGCGGTCAAGGTGGTAAAATGGTTCTGGAAAAAGCTCCCGGCTGCGGGCGCGCAGCATTTATACTAAGGAAAGACTTCACTAATTATGAACGAAAAGCTCAGACATATTCTGCGTTATGTTGAAAAGCCCGGAAGATATGTCGGCGGGGAATTGAACGAGATCAGAAAAGACAGGGACTCTGTTTTCTGCCGGGTCGCCTTCTGTTTTCCCGACACATACGAGATAGGGATGTCAAACCTCGGTGTCCGTATACTTTACGGTGTCCTGAACAACGAGGAGGAAGTACTCTGCGAACGCGCATACGCTCCCTGGACGGACATGGAGGAGCAGATGCGGCTCAGCAGCATACCTCTGTTCACCCACGAGTCCGGAGAGCCCGTTTCCGGATTCGACATCGTTGCGTTTACTCTCCAGTATGAACTGTCCTATTCAAATGTTCTGAATATGCTGGAGCTTTCCGGAATCCCCCTGCTTGCATCCGAAAGAAGCGAAGACATGCCGGTGATACTCGGCGGAGGTCCGTGCACATACAATCCCGAGCCTGTCGCTGACTTTTTCGATATATTTTCCATCGGCGAAGGTGAGGAATCGCTTCCTGAACTGGCAAGGCTTTTTGTCCGCATGAAAAAGGACGGGACATATTCAAAATCGGCTTTCCTCCGGGAAGCTTCGCATCTGGAGGGCTTCTACGTTCCTTCGCTCTATGATGTCAGTTACAATCCTGACGGCACCGTCTGTTCAATAGTTCCCAGATATCCCGATGTGCCGGCAAAAGTAAGGAAAAGGATCGTCAAGGATATGGATGCGGCCTTCTATCCCGACAAGCCGCTCGTCCCGTATCTTGAGACGGTACACGACCGTATTGTGCTCGAGGTCTTCCGCGGATGCATCCGCGGATGCCGGTTCTGTCAGGCGGGCATGGTATACCGCCCGGTCAGAGAACGTTCTCCGGAAGTTCTGTGCAGGATGGCAAAATGCGCATTCGAAACAAGCGGATACGACGAGATATCTCTTTCATCACTGAGCATCAGCGACTATACCGGACTGAGCGAACTTACCGACCGGCTGCTTGAATGGACAGAGCCGAAAAAAGTCAGCCTCTCCCTGCCGTCCATGAGAGTGGACAGCTTTTCAAGCGATCTGATGAACCGTGTGGCAAGCATAAAGACCGGAGGCCTTACCTTTGCCCCGGAGGCGGGGACCCAGAGACTCAGGAACGTGATCAACAAGAATGTCACCGAGGAAGATCTTCTTCACGCCGTAAGGCTGGCATTCTCCTCGGGAAAAACGCAGCTCAAGCTTTATTTCATGAACGGTCTCCCGACTGAGACCGACGAGGACATAGAAGGGATCGCAGGGCTGGCTAAGACTGTTCTTTCCGAGTATTACAGGACCGAGAAAAGAAACCGCGCCCAGGCTCCTCAGGTGACTATAAGCGTATCATGCTTCATTCCCAAACCGTTTACCCCGTTCCAGTGGGAAGCCCAGACATCTCTTGAAGAACTGGAAAGACGGCAGATTCTGCTAAGGGACTGCATAACGGACAGAAAGATCAAATACAACTGGCACGATGCGGATGTTTCCAGACTTGAGGCAGTCTTTGCAAGAGGAAACAGAAAACTGTCCTCCGTCCTTCTGGAAGCCAGAAAGCTCGGGGTGCATTTCGACGCTTGGGACGAATGCTTCGATTACGGTGTCTGGATGTCTGCGTTTGATGCCGCCGGGATCGACCCGGGATTCTACGCGAACCGCGAGATGGGTGAAAACGAGTTTCTTCCGTGGGATATAATAGACTGCGGGGTGGATAAATCCTTCCTCCTGCGGGAACGTAAAAACGCTTACGCCGGGATCACCACACCGTCGTGCAGGGAAAAATGTTCCGGATGCGGCGCAAGCAGACTCGGGGGAAAGAACTCATGCTGACGACTAACGATCAAAAAACGGTGCGGCTCAAGTTTTCAAAGCAGGGCCCGCTCATATACATCTCACATCTCGATCTGAACAGGGCTTTTTACCGCGCATTCAACAGAGCGGATCTGCCTATGGTCTATTCGGAAGGATTCAGTCCCAGGCCGAGATACAATTTTGCCCTGCCCCTTTCGGTCGGCACATCGAGCGTCTGCGAGTTCGTTGACATCAAACTTCGGGGAGAGATTTCCCCCGAGGAGGTCCGTCAGCGGATGTCGGCCTCTCTCCCGTCCGATATCGCGATACTTGACGCCTATGTCCCTGAATCGAAATTCAGCGAGATAACGCATGCCGAGTATTCTATCAGTATTATTTCTCATCAGATATCCCCGGATTCCAGGGGCCTGTTCTCGGAGCTTCTTTCCTCAGCGGAGATCATAATCCAGAAAAAAACCAAGTCCGGCGAAAAAGACACCGACATTTCTCCGTTCATAAAAAGATGCGATTTCACCTGCCGGGACGGCGGCTGTGAGATTATCTGCCTTCTCTGCGCAGACAGCTCAAACTATCTTAACCCCGAATATATTATCAGATATCTGGATAAAGGAGCTTCCCTGGATCTGGAAAACGACCCGGATTCACTGGTCGAGATCTGCAGAAAAAAGGTAATGATCGGGAATTCCGAATTCAGATAGAACGTTTTACCGAATGACCGGAATCGTTTGTCTTCATCTCAGCCGGGCCGATTTTCGAGTTCACAGAATACAGGAGATAAAATGCTGTACTTGAGCCGACACAGATCAAAAAAACCGTTCAGAGTCAACAAAAAGCTGCTCGCGGTAATTATCGCGGTTCTTGTAATTGTGATTCTGACGGTCATACTAGGCCTTTATCTGAAAAGCAAAGCAGAATACTCAAAAGAAAACTCATCTCCTGTTCCTGAAGATGTCACGGTAGATGATTCTGACATTCCTGTCATCGAATCGGCTCCTGTGGTCGCCGCGTTTCCCCTGGATCTGGAGAAGATCTCCGAGTCCGGTATTGACAGGGTCTCCGACGAGATATTCAGCCAGGGCTTTACAGGAGTAGCCATAAAACTGACCGACAAGAACGGGGTCCCGCTTTACAGTTCCGAAGTCGTAGCTCTCTTCAATTCCTCGGACAACGGTTCATCCTCGTCGAAGAGCAGGACGCTGGATCTCGGCAAGGTCACCGATTCTCTTCACAGTCACGGACTGAAGGCGGTCGGCTGTTTTGACGCTGTCCATTATTCCGCCGATTCGGCTGTCGAGGACGCCCAGCGTTCATACGAGATAGCGCTGATAAGCGAGATGGATGATCTCGGCATTGACGAACTTGTGATCTTCGGACTGCCAAAGGGGGAAGAGGAAAGGTATCTTTCACTGGAATATCTGGAAAGAGTCCGGAACGGCGCTCCCGGTTTGGAGATAGGGATCGCTGCCGAAATGAATGAATTATCATCAGACAACTATGAATCGCAGATCCTCATCTCCCGATCGGATTTTCTCGTGCTGAAACTTGATCTTCCCGATGACGGAACTCCGGTATCGGAGTTCCTCGAGACACTGATGAAAGAAAACCCTGTTATTTTCACCAAATACTCTCCGCGTCTGATGCTGCCGTTCATTGATGACAAAACGACGACCGAAGAGATACTAGCGTTTAACGACAACAGTATTTTAAACTGGATGATAATCGGGTAGGAGGGGGTGGCTAACCCCCGTCCTCCCACACCACCGCTCATGCGGTCCCGCAAGCGGCGGTTCAGCTAATGATATATTGCTATCTGCCTGCCCTGTACGTCTATCCTCACTAAGCTACTTCTGCCCTCTAT
>JAGDBK010000133.1 GCA_017959065.1 Clostridia bacterium
TCTTGATTCGTAATTCTTGATCTGCGCTTTAATGACATTGCTTATTTCTTTGACTCTGTCATTCATCGGCCATCACTTCCTTTGCTTCACGAAGGCTGTTTCGGAGACTTCCGTCCAGCATCACGCCGTCAATTTCCAGAACTATCCCGCCTATAACAGACGGATCCACGCTGCACTCCGTGACGACTCTGTGTCCTTTTTGTTTTTCAAGCTTTGCGCGGATCTCTTCCTTTTCATCTTCCGTAAGAGGGACCGAACTTTTAATCCTTGCCACGGAGATCCTGTGCAGATCGTCATACAGTCTCATGTATTCGTCAAGACAGCTGTCGAACCACCTTATCCTGCATTTGGCGCAAAGAAGCGCCAGGCAGGCCATGACATCCTCGTGCACCAGTCCGCCGAATACAGCCTCCGCGGATGAAATCCTCTCCCTGCTTGTGAGCCTGGGGGAAGAAATGACGTCCAGATAATCCGGATTCGACTTAAGCACTTCCGAAACGATCTTAAGAGAATCGGCATACGCGTCCGTCATACCCTTCTCTTTTGCCAGGTCGAAAAGAGCCATGCCGTATTCCTTAGCGGATTCAGTCATCCCCGTCTCCCATCCTGTCTATGAAAGATCTGATCAGTTCCCTGTGATCCTCGTCCTTGATCTCCCTTTTCAGCATCTTCTCAGCAAGTGCCGTCGAAAGATCAACTATCTCAACCTTGATATCATCCTGAGCCTTGAGATATTCGAGTCTTGCCTCTTCCTCGGCCCTGCTCATGATCTCACGGGCCTTCTCTTTTGCTTCGGAAACGATCCTTTCGCTTTTTGCGCCGGCTTTTTCCGAAGCCTCTCTCAGGATGCCTTCAGCTTCCGCATCTGCCCTGTCCATTTTTTCGGACCATATTTTTCTGTCTTCTTCCGCGGATCTCTCAGCTTCTTCTGCCGCCTTGTATCTCGCATCCAGTTCGGACTGACGGTTGGCCAGCATCTTTGTCACCGGTTTGTACAGAAACTTTTTAAGCAAAAGGAACAGAATGACGAGATTACCGAGCGATATCAGGACCTGCCAGAGATTTATTGAAATAACCCCGAGCGTCTGCATATCCACTCTCCGTCTTCAGCGTATCCTGCTGAAAAGAATATCCACGAACAGATTGGGTGCGACAAAAATAAGCAGGATCGCAATGACAAGGGCATAAAGTCCGGTCGTCTCCGCGATAGCGCAGCCCATGAGCATCGTAGTTGTAACGTCACCTTTGCATTCCGGCTGACGTCCTATGGCCTCGCATGCTTTGGCGACGGCATTTCCTTCGCCTATACCGGGGCCTATACCGGCGATCATTGCCACGCCCGCTCCGAGCGCGCAGCATCCGAGAATGATAGCTACTGCAATCTCGATCATTTTATTGTTCCCTCCTGATCAATTGAGTTCTCTTATTTTCTTTTCGTTTTTGATAATCCTCTCGGGGAAAACCGGAGGAAATGTAAAGCATCGTAAGCATCGCAAAGATATATGCCTGCAGACATCCGCTGAACAGGTCGAAGTATATCGACAGTATCGCGGGGATACCAATCCTTATCAGGGCGAAATCACTGACCGGGCCCGGAAGCCATCCTAGAATAATCTTCCAGAGTCCGTCAAGGCCGGCGGCCACGAGGACCGATATCACCGATCCGGACAGAACGTTTCCATAATGACGGAACGCCATAGAGACCGGAGTCGCGAACTCGCTTATAACGTTCAGCGGAGCCAGAAGCGGGACCGGATCGCCGAAGCTCTTGAGATAATGAAACGGTCCGCACTTGTTTTTGTAATACGTGATTAGTATGAACGTGCCTAGCGCCCAGCCTGCTGTAACATTGATGTCCGATGTCGGAGCATACAGCCCGAAAAGGCTCAAAAGGCTCGAAAAAGCGGACAGGGATATAATAGCGGCTATGAACGGGGGAAAGCTCTCGAATCCCTCGCCCATGTTCGCGCTGGTCATGGCCCTCGTTTTTTCCACGATCCACTCCGCGAGATGCTGACGCTTTGTGGGATGCGCTGCATTCAATCCGTGAGTCAGATAAAGGCACAGTCCAAGTATAGTGATTATTACGAGCCAGGAATTTATCTGCGTCTCTGTTATCACGAGCGGCTGGACCGGAAAATCGACAGTGAAAAAGATCCTCGCGCCTGTGATACTGATGCCCCTGTTTCCCGGACCTGTCAATACCTTAAGAACGATGCCGAATAAGACCGGGACGATCGCGATCGACAGATACAGTGCGTCCGTCAAAGCAAACGATCTGTTTTTACTGTTCACTGCCGCCGTCCCCCCTTATTTTGAACAATGACCTGAACATGATCCCTATTCTTGGAAAAAACAAAGGAACCGTCAGGGCAATGATGTTGAATTTCAGAACAAAATACCCCAGAGCTATAAGCCCGAAAATGGCAAAAAGCCTTACCGTCTGAGACACTCTCATCAGAAGAGCAGCCTGTTTTTCATCCTTTTCGACCGCTTTTGTTACGGTAATGCACATCAGAAAGAAATTCAGAACAGCTATGATACCGGACATGATGTTCCCGAACAGAACATCCGGCGCCCACTGTCCTACTGCCAGAAACACGGCCTCCATGATCATGCTCAAAATGACTGTCCAGGCAGCGATATAAAGCGTTTCAATTTTCACTGTTCTGTTTAATCTGATCATATGCATCTCCGCACCGTTTACGCCTCTATCGTTCCGCAAGCCATATCCGGGAAGACATTGAGCGATACCTTGCCCATTCTGATAAACTTGGTATTATATTATATATTATATCAGGGTATTCCGTCAAGAAAAAAAAGTGCTTCCGGACGCTCTGATGTGACTTTCCTGATGCCTGCCGTGCCTGCCGCACACCGGGACTCCGCGTGTCAGGTTTCCTTCTTTCTTGACTACTTTTTCTGCCTGTGCTATCATTAGGACATACAAGGGAAAAACATCATTGAGACAGTAATATGCGGAAAGGCCGGATGATCCGGAGCATTTATATGAATCATACACCTGCTATCAAAAAGACATTTTTCATGTTTGTCCTTGTAGCGGCTCTTATCTTCAACTTTTCCGCGGAAACCGTTTCGGCCTCGGCAGACGGCAGAGGCAAAGATAGTTTCCCGGAAGACCATCTTCCTGAAGACGGTGCTTATCTGATCATCAACACCGAAAGCGGACTGTACCTGACTGCCGGCCGCGACTATTATCTCAGGACCTCGTTCTCACTTTCGGACTACTCCGAGAACAAACATCAGATATTTACTCTGACAAGGCAGCCGGATCTTACTTATTCGGTGATCTCTTCGCTCGACACCGGATTTGTAGCGATCAGCCGGGACTGGAAGTCCGTTCCGAACTCGTTGACGATCAATACGAAGGAATCGGTTGACGCGCGCTTTCAGATAGTTATGACAGGGGACGGTGAATACACGATATCATGTATGGCTCCCGACGCCGCCGACCTCGTCCTCTCCGGGAACAGGACGAGAGTGGAATGGGAAGGATTTGACGGAAGAGTCTCGTCTTCGTGGAAGCTTGAAAAAGTATCCGCAATGACGATAGAACTCGAGCCGTCAAAGATCAGCATGGCGGCAGGACAGAAAAAGCTGGTAACGCCGAAGGTCTTCCCGGCAGGCAACGAAGACGAGATATCGTATTTCTCCAGCGACAGTTCTGTCGCAGTCGTGAACGGCAACGGGCTGATAACAGCAGAAAGGAACGGATCGACCGTGATCACGGCTGTTCTGGGCGATCTTTCCGCGACATGCGAAGTGGAGGTCTCGGGGATCACCGCATCTACATTTTACAGTCAGCATAACATCAGTACGGGCGGATGGGACGGAGTATCCCTTACAAACATCCGCTTTTCCGGTAAACTCTTTGCTGTCGAGGGATTCGCGCGCAATCTGGACTGGATGGACGAAGGGTGCCTCATCTGCTGCTATGCAATGATCCTCAATAATCTCGGAGCGACTCTGAACGACGGTTATGACTTCCGTACAGGCAGGACGACCAACATAGAACCTGATCCCTATACGGTAGCTCTGGCAAATTCCGGAAATCGCGGCGCGGAAAACGCCTACTCAAGACTTTACGGAGATCCGGTCAGCGTTCAGACTTCAAGATTGCTCTCGCGCTTTACGGTCGGGACATCGCAGCTCACTCTCTCCGCCAATCTCGGAAGATCAAGGGCTATGATCAAGGAGGCTCTGGAAGAGCATCCCGAAGGAGTTATCGTCGAATTCTACGTTAACGAGAACCTGCGCCATTTCATCGTTTTCACCGAGTGCATAAATCCCGACGACGCTAACGGAAGATATGAATTCATTGTATGCGATCCGGCTGCTTCCGACAGAGAAAACGGTGATCATGTCCCGTTCACCGAATGCACCTCTTACCAGTCAATCGGCTACAGATATTACAACATAGTGAGCATCAAGGCAATAAATGTCCTTTCGGATTATGATAATCTCGGCTCTATGCGCGGAAACAGGATCTGCGATCCCAGGATCATGTAGAACGCTGCGGTCAGAAAAAAGAAAAAAGCCATCCCGCATTTCAAATTTGACTGAAAAGCGGGATGGCAGTTTTTTTCTCAGACATAAACGTCGCCGTCATCAAAGAATCCCCTTCGGATGCTGTCGACCATATCAAGATATGACTTGATTTTCGGTGAAAGCAGAATGAAAAGCATAATTGACACCTGAATGAAACATGCGGCAAATATCGATATCAAATATGCGTTTCTCAGGAAACCCGGCTCGGGAGGCGTTCCGTTGGGGAGATAGTAGTCCAGGACCTCGTTAAGTATCGGATATGCTGAACATATGATGCCGAGTCCGGTAAAGAATCTTGCGCCCTGAGAGATCGTCACCGCGAAAAGGATGCTCAGAATGATCAGAACATAGCTTATCAGGCACTGGATCTTAGGCAAGCCGAAAGACGTCACATAAGCTGTCTGGAATACCGCCGGAACAATTCTCACCGCGACGAACACAAGAAGCAGCGCGAACACCGTCCGCTCGGACCTTTTCATCTCAGGATGCTTTTCCATCTGGGAATCGATAAGCTTTTCCGTTTCGGATTTTTTCATTTTGCCTCCTCTTACCGCTACCTTATGATACCACAGTAATACAGGATCGCCGTCGCAATTCCTCCCACGCAGTATATGCATACCAGAACCGTCAGGAGAACAAGAACAGCGGAAATATACGGGACCGCATACGCCGTGCTCCCAACTAAACCGATGAATATCGGAAAGAAAAGGTATGCAAGAAGAACCGCGATCAGTTTGGTTACGCTGTGAACCCTGAAGCTGAAAGGAAAGATCTCCTTGAACATGCCTGCTCACCTCCAGTTTTAAGCCGTTTCATCTGACCGTCCAGTCGGAAACGGACCCTTTTCTTACTTTAAATGCCTTTTTTGCGATTTTTGCCATGGGCAGATCAGAATCGGAATCTGAATAGAACTCATCAACATCCGCATCGGGAAAAACTTCTCTGAAGCGGCGAACCTTCTCCTCGCCGCCGCAGTTTATTCCTGAATAATCTCCTGTTCTTCCGTCGACTTTTGAAGCAATCAGCGTCCCCACGCCCAGTTTTTCGCACACCGGGGCAAGCAGAAATTCGGGAGAAGCCGACACGACGACGTCATCGTCTCTGCGGACGTTAAGGTACCATTTTGATATCTTCGGATAGTTTTTGTCCCAGAATTCATCCGCCTCGGCGCATATATCGTCAAAACCGGAAAACAGCCTGAAAAACTTCTGCTTCATTTCCGTCTTTCCTGTCATACGTAAAACGTACCTGAGCCAGGCCGCTATTCCAGACGGCAGGAATCTTGCCGAGGAAGGTTTTTTTCTCAGGCAGAACTTGATGAACTCAAATGAACTGTCCAAGGGAAATATCGTTTTGTCAAAATCATAAACGTTCATTTTTCACCCGTAAAAACGTGTTTCTGGCGATTTACGGCTCTCTGCAGTTCCATAATACAGCAAAAAACGACCTGTGTCAACTCGAAGGAGTTCGGTCACGGGATCATTGAGTCTGCCTGACCAGATCGGCATATGACACTTTTATCGCCCTCCCTATATCCGCGGGCGACATCTCGATCTGTTTACCTATTCTTCCGGCGCTGAAGCACACCGACTTCCTATCGCGTACCGAAACATCAAATACTGTCGGAAATGTCTTTTTCATTCCTATTGGCGAACATCCCCCGTGGATATACCCCGTGATCCTGAACAGATCCGCGTGCTTAACCATCTCAACGGATTTTTCTCCGACAGCCGACGCGGCCTTTTTCAGGTCAAGTTCTCTGTTCACGGGGATATCGAACACATAATAACCACCGGATTTCCCCACAGTCACTAGCGTTTTGAACACTTCCTCAGGTTCTTTCCCCATGGCCTTTGCGATCTCTTCCCCCGGAAGGGCTGCGTCGTTTTGATAGTCGTGTACCGAATAGCTGATCTTCTTCAGATCCAATATGCGAATGGCGTTGGTCTTTTCTTCGGGTTTGCTCAAAACACACCTCCGTAAAATGGCTTCTCACGGTTTACAGCGTGATCCCGTAATAATCCTTCAGCAGTTTTTCGGATTCCGCGCGGTAAGGCATGGCTTTTGACGCCCCGTAGCGGGTTACGGAAAGAGAAGCCACGCAGTTGGCAAATTTGAGTGCGGTCTCGATCTCCATACCCTCGGATACCGCCACGGCGAACGCGCCGTTGAAAGCATCTCCGGCACCGGTACTGTCTACGGATTTCAGATCTGTGGTCGGAACCATCATGCACCCTTTCTGACCCGCGTAATACACTCCGGACTTGCCGAGAGTGATTATGACGTTCTTTGCGCCCTTTTCAAGCAGTTTTTCGGCTGCCGCCTCCGCGCTCGTCTCATCGGTCACCCTGATGCCCGAAAAATACTCGCATTCGGTCTCATTTGGGGTAAGATAGTCAACTCCGTCAAAAAGGCCCTCGGGAACCGGCTGGTGCGGCGCCGGATTTATTATGAACGGAATACCGTTCTCCTGTGCCAGTTCCTTCGCCTTTTCGATCGATGAAAAACCTGTCTCAAGCTGTGTCAGGACAACGTCGGCGCTTCTGAACTCGTCCGCGGCCTTCATGACCTCAATGTCGCTTAGCGTCCCGTTCGCACCTTTTACGACTATTATGCTGTTCTGCCCTGAAGGATCGATCTCAATAACGCCTGAACCCGTCTCCGCCTTGTCGGTGACAGTGATATAACGCTCGCTCATTCCCTCTTCGAGGTAATGCTTGTGAAGAAGTTCGGCCATGAAATCCCTGCCGACCTGTCCGATCATCACTGTTTCCGCGCCGCTTCGGTGGGCTGCGGTGGCCTGGTTAGACCCTTTTCCGCCTACCCCGAGCACCACCGAATTGCCGAGGACCGACTCTCCGGGAGTGGAAAAGCGCGGAGTATACACTGCAATATCAAAGTTCAGACTTCCGACTACAATAACCTTTTTCACGGTTTCCTCCTTTGTCAAAACAAACAGTCTCCGTCAAGATGCAAATTGCCGTGATAGTGATCTGACCTGCTCATACCGGCCTCAGTCTTTTGACCAGAGAACGGAATATTTTGCCTTCAGATCCTTAAGCGCTATCTTCGCGACATTGTAGGTCTTTGTGTAACTTGAAGCGTAGCTGTCGGAATTATCCATGACAGCTTCGCGGAACGTCTGGGCGAAATACCCTATCTTGCTGCTGTATATCCATCCGGCATCCATCCTGAACCCGTCCACTATCAGATCCACCATGCGCCTTGACTTCGCGTCGGACATGTATTTTCCCTTAATTACAGTATCGAGGTATTTGGGTATAGTGTCACGGTACGCGTATGAGGCCATCGCTTCAAGAACCGCGCCGGCTGTGTCGGGAGAAGGATTCGTCCTTGGTATGCTGAACGAGATATACTGGTCATGAGCGAAAGTGTAGTACTCGCTCTGCTCCTCGTCATATTTCGGGAACGGAACGAGCCCGTAGTCATCCTGCATGTTGCGAAGGTCTGCTGTTTCGGCGGATTTCAGCTGGCCGATCATAAAAAGCAGAGTTCCGCCTGCGAATTTTGACTCAAGTACCGCCTGATCGCCTTCTTTCGGATATGAGCCCCTGCATCCAAAAAGAAGAGTCTTCATTTTTTCCAGCACGCTGAATATCTTCTCCTGATTCAGATCGAGTTCGAACCACCCGTCTTCGTCTCTCCCGAGTATCCGCATGTCGAAGCTGGACCACACGGCGTCAATCGGATAATCCCTGACTATCCCGAACCCGTACAGATCGTCGGGCCCACTTTCGGAATCCCCGTCCATATCCACAAAGATCTCCGAGCTTATCGACATGAGTCTGTCTACGGTCCATTTGCCTTCGTCGACCAGAGTGTAAAGATCATCAAGATCCGGGTACGATGACTTATAATCTTCCGCTAGCTTCTTGTTGTAGAAAGTAGCTATCAGGAACCGGTTCGTGGACAGAGCAAGCGAACCCGTTATGAAGAACAGCCTTCCTCCCATCTCCGCTTCGGACGCGAACCTTCCGGACCACCATGGTGCAGAGAAATCCAGATAATCGACCTCATAGAGGTCGGTAACAAGATCGTCGAAAACGATCGGAGTATACCACACGGTGCTGCCCGCGAGGATCTGATAGTCGTTATCGTCAGAAGCCGACTGCAAAGTAACGACATTGTTGAATTCGCCAGTCGAGACGGTCACTCCCTCGATCTCGACCCCGAGTCTGTCCTCAACGTATTTTTCTCTGTTAAAGACGGAATCGTTCACCGGGTCGCTTGTCAGCTCCTCGACAAGGATATCTCCCGCAAAGTGTGGTTCCGATACTGAGAGAACGGTAACCGTCTCTCCGCCGAAACCGATATCGTCGGGCAGTTTGTCCGGCTCATAGTATTTTACTGTATCCGGTAACGGATCCGCTGTGTCTTCCGCACCGGGATTCAGTTCATCTCCGTCCGCAGTGACGCTCCCACCGCTGCCCCGGGGATCCTGCGCACATGAAAAAGCGGCGGAACAGAATAATAACAAAAGAATCAGGCTTATTATCCTTTTCAATCAATTCTCCTCCATTTCTTCACCATGATCAGTTAGATTCAGGGTGTTTCACCACGTTTCCGGGATTTCCGCAGTCAGTTGCTCTCTCCCCAGAGCGAAATGCACTTGCTTCTTATCTCTTTTGTCCCGACCACTGCCATCCTGTAGTATTTGGTATATGTAGAGGCAAAGCTCTTCTCGTTTTCCTTGATCGTATCTCTGAAGGCAGACCCGAGACCGCCTATGAATTTATTATAGATCCAGCCGGCATCCACCCTGAACCCTCCGGTTATAAGATCAACCATTCTCCTCGAATATGCGTCGCTCATATATTTCCCCTTGAGCGCGATGTCGAGATACTTCGGGACCGTGTCACGGTATGCGAATGAAGCCATGGCTTCCATCACTGCGCCTGTGGTACCGGGATCCGGGTTGGTTACCGGTATCGAGAACGACACATACTGGTCATGCGCCCCGGAATAGTAGTTTTTCTGAGCTTCATCATACTTCGGGAAGGGGATCAGCCCGTATTCGTCTGCCATATTCCTAAGCGCGGGAGTCTCCGCGGATTTCATCTCGCCTTCAGCAAACATCAGCAATCCGCCGGCAAACATTTCTTCCGCCTTTTCCAGTGAATCGTCAACGAAAGAACCTTCCGTCTCGAACACGAGCTGACGAAGCTTTTCGTAGGCATCGAAAACCTTATCCTCATTCAGATCGGGAGTCAGCCAGCCGTCCTCGTCCCTTCCGAGGATCCTCATATCGAATCCGGACCAGGCTGCATCGAAATCGTACATATTGAATCCGTAGAGATCTTCCGCATCTTTTTCGGAATTACCGTTAAGATCCTCGTATATGCCCACGGCGAGAGATCTCATCATGTCGTAGGTCCATTTTCCGTCATTTACTATATTATAGATGTCCCCCAGCTCCGGTATGGATGACGAATAGTCGTCGGTAAGCCTTTTGTTGTAGAACATGACGTAAATGAATCTGTTGGTGGTCAAAGCAAGAGACCCGGTAGTCAGAAACAGTCTGCCCCCCACCTCGGCCTCTTTGATAAACAGTCCCGACCACCAGGGACGGGAAAAATCAAGGTAATCGACTTCATAAAGATCCGTAAGATACCCGTCGAAGACACACTGGGCGAACCACACTGTGCTCCCTGCAAACATCTGGTAGTTATTGTCGCCGGACGCATGCTGCTTTGCAACTTCGTTGTTAAAGCTGTCCGTATCGATATAGGTCTCTTCGAGGACTACGTTGAGCCTGTCCTCAACATACTTCTGGCGGTTGAAAACAGAATCGTTGACCGGTTCGCTGTTCAGTTCATCAGTCAGTATCTCATATTTGAAGATGTCGCTGTCCGGTCCGAGAACGATTACCTTCGCGCCGCCGAAATCAGTATTGTCCGGAAGACCGTCCGATTCATAGTCGATCAATATTTCTTCAGCCCCGCCGCCTGTTGTCCCGGGACTCTCACCGCCGTTGACGGCTGCATGATCGCCGTCCTTTGTTTTATCACCGTCTGAAGACTGCGCGCACGATGCAAAAGCGGAACACAATGAAACTATAAGGAGAATACTTATGACCGTTTTGAATGATCTCACTGTATTATCGGGCCGGACAGGCCAGCTCCTCCTTATCAAAAATAATTACAATAATTGCGTAGGGTTCTTCCGGGCAGAACTCCGGACACGCGTACCTCAGTCTTTGTTTGGATCTCCGCAATCCCCGGCTTCGAAAAGTATCTTCGCGCCGGATGAAGTCCCGAGTCTTTCGGCGCCGGCATCAATAAGTGCTTTCGCGTCCTTATATGTTTTTATACCTGACGATGCCTTGACCTTCACTTTCGGGTCGGCGGCTTTCCTCATAAGTTCTATGTCGTGAACTGTGGCCACGCCCTCGTTGAAGCCGGTACAAGTCTTGACGAACCCGGCTCCCGCTTCGCATGCAAGTTCGACCGCCTTTATCTTTTCCTCGTCGGTCAGGAAGAACGTCTCAATGATAACTTTTACGAGCCTGCCCTTTGCCGCATCGACGACAGCTTTGATATCATCGCGCACATAGTCGTATCTGCCGTCTTTCAAAGCGCCGACGTTTATGACCATATCGAATTCGTCGCATCCCATCTCGTAAGCGTCCTCTGTCTCGGCGGCTTTGATCTTTGTAGTGTTAGCACCGAGCGGAAATCCTATGACTGTGCACACTTTGACGTCCGTACCTTCCAGAAGTTTTTTGGCAAGCGGAATGTTGTACGGGTTTACGCAGACAGAAGCGAAATCGTATTTTTTCGCGTCAGCGCAGAGCTTTTCTATGTGCTCTGCCTGTGCAAATGCTTTAAGTATGGTATGGTCGATGGTTTTGTTCAATTTGAGTTCCATAATATTTCTCCTCTTCTTTAATCCTTTTAAGCTTTCGAATGATTAACGGCCGTTATGCTCATTGTTTTTCCGCTGTATAATGCCGGATCATTCACCGGGTGTTTCATCCACAAGGACAAATGACTTTCCCCACTGCCTCAGTCTTTCGGCGTATGCCCCGTTGTTCCTCCAGTCGCGCCAGAAGGTCAGAATCTTGAGATCCTCGTCAGAACCGGTGTTGTCAAGAGCATGAAACACCCCCGCCGGGATGAATATCACCTGATCCGGATTCACTTCGATTGTATCTTCGCCGAGCTTCAGCCTTCCGTGTCCGGACAGGATGTAGTATATCTCATCGTCATCATGTGTGTCGCCGCCAAGCGCGTGCCCAGCCTTGACGGTACCGTGATTCATCTGTATCACATTGTCTCTTCCTGTGATCACGTGATCAAGTATCATGCGCGACTCGTAGCTGTCCCCGAAAAGCAGAGGCTTTACCCTGCTGACCTCGACGGAAACCGGTTTGAGTTTTTCCATATTAATGTCATCTCCTTAGGATCAGAATGGATCAGTCAAAGCAGACCATTGCTTTGATTTTTGAATCGTGGTAAGCTTTTTCGTTTTTGAAAATGTCCAGGCAGTCCTCAAATTTTATCCTGTGCGTGATGACCGGAGTCAGAGGAACAGTGTTTTTCGACATGATCTCCGCCACTTTTGACGGGTTTCCGAACCTTCCTGCCCCGCCCCGCATCGTGATGCGGTTGAGAACTATCTGATCAACGGGAATACCGTCTAGATCCTTCTCGTAGAATCCAAGCATCGAAACGCGCCCGTCCTTGGCTGCTGATCTGATCGCATTAACAAGAGCGGTGCCGTCTCCGGACGACTCTATGATATGGGCCGCTCCTCTTCCGTCCGTCATGCCTTTTATGCTCTCAACGACGTCGCACTCTCTTGAATTAATGACTGTATCCGCCCCGATCCTGAGAGCCACGTCAAGCTTCTTGGGGCTTCTGCCGACCACCGCGACCTTTCCGTATCCGAGATATTTTGCTATCCAGGCGCAAGCCATCCCGATCGCGCCGGTGCCGATTATCACCGCCGTTTCTCCCTTTCCGTCGGATATTCCGAAAAAGGCGTCCAGCGATATCGATGCAGGTTCTATGAGCGCCGCCTCCTCGAATCCGAGAGAGTCCGGGATGCGGTAGACATGCCTTTCGGGCATGTACATGTATTCGGCATAGCATCCGTCCCAGCAATTGACCGTTCCGACAGATCTCGGCGCCAGGCAGTCGCCGTATCTTCCTTCAAGACACGGGCGGCACTTGCCGCACGAAACCCCGTTGTCAGTATATACTCTGTCGCCGGGCGAGAAAGACTTAACATTCTCGCCGACTTCGTAAACGATTCCGGAGTACTCGTGTCCCATCCGGACCGGATACACGATCTCGCCGCTACGAACAAAGCTGCAGTTTCCTGTATATATCGCCTGATCTGTCGCGCACACTCCGGTGCGTACCACCTTGATCTTGACCATGTCTCCGTGCGGGTGAGGCGCCGGCACTTCGGTTATTCTGGCGTCGCCCGGTCCGAAGACGGTAAGTGCTTTCATAGTATCCATTTCTTTCATGACTCAGATCTTCAACCCCTCTCCGGGACGCATTATCTCATATGCGCCCCTTTCCTTCATCTCTGCGGCAAATCGGCAGGGATCGCCGCCGTGTTCGGCAAAATTCCAGAAATGACACGGAACTGTGAGTCCGGGGGCAATGATCTCCGCGCATTTTGCCGCCTCCGCCTCATTCATATTCCCGAATGCGCCGTTGATCGGAAGGATCAAAAGGTCGGTGCCGGAAAAGATCCCGTCCGAGAAATAATCCGGTCTGAAGCACGTGTCTCCGGTCATATACACTTTTTTCCCTTCAGCTTCGAGAATAATGCCGACCGCATCCGGTGCCAGTTCCCCATGATCGCATCTCACAGCGGTTATCTTCACGCCTTCCGCCTCGAAACTATCGCCCGGCCGCATGAACTCAAGTCTTTCCTTCAGCCCGAGCCTTTCAAGTTCGGATTTTGTGTCGTATGCGCCGAAAAAACGCGTTCTCCCGTTTTCGAGCAGCATCGGCATCGCGTCGACATCGAAATGGTCGTAATGTGAATGAGTAGCGACAACGACATCGAACTCCGCGTCATACGGTCCCATGAGACGGGGAAGCAGTCTTTTGAACCCCGCATATCTTCTGCAGCAGTCCGAGAGATAGAGATCTGCCGCTATGAGTTTTCCTCTTCCCGTCTTAAATATGAATCCAGCCTGTCCGGCCCAGAAAACCGCTAGTTCTCCGTTCCCGACAGGTTCGCGAGCTATCTTCTCTGCGAACGTCATCATTGACATATCGTCCTTTCTCAGAAATCTCTTGCATATCCGCATATCCATCCGCCGTCCACATTCAGGACGGTACCGGTGATATACGATGCAAACCCGCTTGCGAGGAACCTTGCAGCGCAGGAAATGTCCTCCGTGCTCCCCTGACGGTGCTGAGGAATGTGGCTGAGCAGGCCCTCTAGGGCATTGTTCTCCTTCCAAAGCGTCTGAGTCACCGGGATGCACACGCTTCCCGGAGCTATAACGTTGACTCTTATCCCGTAATCCGCAAACTCAAGCGCCATGGCTTTGGAGAAGTTTATGACTCCCGCCTTTGCCGCGTTGAATGCGCACTGACGCCTAAACGGCACCATTCCGACGACGGAACTGATGTTGATTATGTTGCTGCCTTCCCGTCCCTTCATATACGGCACGGCAGCTTTAGTGCAAATGTATACGCCGTTCAGATCGACATTGATGATCCTGTCCCACCACTCGTCATCGAACTCATCGGTAAACTGACGCTTGTCCGGACCGACGTTGATCCCAGCATTGTTGATAAGAACGTCTATCCCTCCGAAGTCCGCGGCGATTTTCTCCATCGTCGCACCGGCGCTCTTCATGTCGGTGACATCCAGAAAATATCCCTTCAGTTCGCCGCCGCCTTTCGACATCTCCTCTGCTGCTTCGTCAGCGCCTTTTATATCGCATACGGCTACTCTTGCTCCGTCAGCGGCGAACCCCGCGGAAAGGGCCCTTCCTATGCCTCCCGCGGCGCCAGTTATAACAACGACTTTCCCGTCAAACCTTATATCCATAGGTCAAACCTCCGAAAAACGAATCGTCAAAAAAGAACCCCGGGCCGGACCGTCTGGTCAGGCCCGGGACTGTCAGTATCATCTTCAGCCGGCCTCGAATATCTTCTTGAGCATCTTGAGCCCGGTGGAGACCTCCTTGCTCTGTTTTGCATATGTGACCGCATAGGAAGTCGAATGGTCTCTAATTACCTCTCTGAACGCAGCTCCGAATGCCCCTGAAGACTGGTTGTATATCCATGAGGAATCAAGTTTGAAGCCAGCGACTATCCTGTCGACCATCTTTCTGGACTGCGGATCGTTCATGTATCTTCCCTTGAGGACCATATCAAGATAGATCGGACGCGTCTCGCGGTAGCTGTATGAAGCCATGGCCTCAAGAACCGCTCCCGCGGTATCCGGATTCGGATTCGTTACAGGTATCGAATATGAAAGATACTGGTCGTGTGCAAAGGTGTAGTAATCCTTCTGCGCTTTGTCGTATTTCGGGAAAGGAACGATCCCGTATTCATCCTGCATGTTCCTCAGGACAGCGCTCTCCGCGGCGTGGAGCTTGTTGACCATGAACAGCGCGGTGCTTGAAGCGAATTTGTCTGACAGCTCGTTGAGTCCGTAGTCTTCCCTGTTGTCGGGAACATAGCATCCCGTCGTTTCGTGGACGAGCTTGTTCATCATATCAAGTGCGGAGTACAGCTTGTCCGTGTTTACATCGAGTATGAACCACCCTTCGTCATCTCTGGAGAAAATGTTGATGTCGAAGCTGGACCACATTGCGTCAATGTCTATGCCGTTGAGGAACACGCATCCGAACAGATCCTCCTCGTCGCTCTCGGAGTTTCCGTTTGAATCCTCATAAATAGAGCTGCAGATCTCGTAGAATCTGTCAAATGTCCATTCCCCGTTCTCAACGATCGAATAGAGATCCTCAAGATCAGGATAATTCGCCTGGTAATTCTCCGCTATGACCTTGTTATAGAAGGTCACGAACAGGAATCTTATCATTGAAAGGGAAATGGAACCCGTGGCGAGATAGAGATCCCCCATGATTTCCGCCTGTTCGGCGAACAAATCAGACCACCACGGCCTGGGGAAATCAAGATAGTCCACTTCGTAAAGGTTCTGCAGGTAATTGTTGAACACGTTCGGAGCGAACCAGACCGTACTTGCAGCATATACCTGATAAGTGTCCTCATCGGATGTGTGCTGCTTTATCACTGCCTTGTTGTACTCATCGAGCTCGACATCGTAGTGTTCGATCTCGACCCCGAGCCTGTCCTCCACAAAACGCTCGCGGTTGTAGATCGAATCGTTTATAGGATCGTTGGAGAGTTCTTCGGCAAACACCTCATTTCTGAAGATGTCGTTGTCGCTCTCCTCCTTTGCTCTGATCGTGAGAAAAGTGACAGTCTCTCCGTTGAAGTTGAGATCATCCGGAAGTCCGTCTGCCTCGTACTGGATCGCAGTAGTATCATCAGCGCCTGAAGTCGTTCCTTCCGTTTCGGGCTCCGGTACGGTCTCATTCCCGGAGCATGCCGCGATCATCAGCAGCATCGAAACGATTAGCAAAATGCAGACCGATTGTTTAATGAAATGTATCATTGCTAAAAAGCCTCCGTTATTTTTTCTGTGCTTAAGACAAAAATGCGATATCAGCCATCTTTCCGGTCTTCGCCCTTTTCAGCGGCATCGACCGGGCAGACTTTCGCGCATATGCCGCAGTCTCTGCATTTTTCAGTGTCTATGGAGAATTTCCCCATATCGCTTATTATTATCGCCTTGAAAGGACATTCCATATCGCATGTCCCGCAGCTGATGCACCTGTTTTGATCGATTCTGTGTGCCATAGTCACCTCTCCTCTCATCTGTTGTCACTGCCTGCCTGAGCCTGATAGTCTGAATGCGCCGGCAGTCCCCTATCATTCCGTGTCTTTCGCCTTTTTCCTGTGCTTAAGCACGCGGAGCTTCACATAAAGCTTCGGGAGGTGGTTCACCAGAAAATCCTTCAGCTTGTTCCTGACGAATGCAAATCCGTCATGAAGTTTTACCAGCAGCTTGTAAGGCACGAACCTTCCGGTCACTCTCGCGTCCAGGAACTTTTCATAAGGCTTGCCCAGCCACCGCGGCATTGCGAAAGCCCACTTGTACCTGCGAACGAAATGCATAAAGTAGGCTTCTATGAACAGCACCTGTTCCTCCGGGAACTGAGGCTGGACAAGCGGAACTCTTCTGGTGGTGAAATCACCTTCGGGAATGAATCCCGCCTCCTTGGAAATATCGTAAAGCGGCGTTCCCTCATAAGGGTAAAAGATGTTCGGTATGACGCGGTCGCTCTTTATCCTTGCGTTGAGCTTGATCGTTTTGAGCGCCCTGTGAATATCCTCGAACGGAAGGCCGATGATGTTGTATGTCAGCTGGGATATGCCGTATTTGTGGAACCAGTTGGAGCACCTGATTATCATATCGTCCGTCTGGTACCGGCGCAGATACTTGAACCGCATCTCCTGATCGCCGCTCTCGAGACCCATGTCGATAGTGTAAAATCCGCACTCCTTCATTTTCTTGACCGTCTCTTCGGTGAGGATATCAAAGCGGATATTGCCCGTGCATGGCAGTCCGATCTCGTTCTTGTACATCTCGATGAACCTGTCGAACCAGTCGGGAAACATGTTGAATATCGCGTCCCTGAAGTTTATGAACTTTATGTACGGATGCTTGGCAAGGAGCGTCTTCAGGTACAGGATCGCGTTCTCCGGAGAACGGAACCGGGCATATATCTTCTTGTTGGGATAAACTTTGCGGAAATTTCCGTTGCCGCAGTAAGTGCAGTTGTAGAAACAGCCTCTGCTGACGACGACGATTGCCGTTCCGACCTTGGATGATTCAAGGTTGTCAAAATCGAAAAGATCGAAATCCGGTATCGGGATCCTGTCAAGATCCGCAAAAAGCGGCCTTACCGGATTCTTCTTGAAAGATCCGTCGGGCATCTTGAAATAAAGGCTCTCGATATTTGTGTAGTCCTCGCCTGCGCTCATTTTGTCGCACAGTTCCAGTTCCGCGTATTCCCCGTCGCCGATGCATACGCAGTCGACCCCGTCGACCGCGAGCACCTCATCGGGGACAAGGGTCACATGATAGCTCCCGCAAATGATGAACACATCCGGATATACTTCCTTTGTCCACTTGATGTACATCTGAGAATCCGGGAACGCTGTCGTTCTTACAGAAAAGCCTATAATATCGAACTCGCCTGCTTCGCGGAGACGCTTTTTGAACATCTCCTCGGTGTGCAGGTTGAGAAGATGCAGAAGGCTGACCGAATGCCCGCCCTCCTTCAGCACGGCGGAGATCGATGCCAGGCCCTCGCTGTAGTTTCCCCCGCTCGTTCTGTTAGTGCTGTCACGATCGGTATAATCAGGATACACCAAAAGCATCCTTGCTTTTCTTCCGTTAAGATTCTTGAGCTGCACCTTGAATCCCTCTTTCGATAGTTAAGACTTTCGCTGTCTTCATACGCGGAAATTATACCATAATCAGGCATAAGGTGTCAACAAAACGGGGGGGCTTTTCGGGATATATGAGGCACTCGGGAATCGGTCAAATCTGTATGTCCGCATCCTCCCCGATTCTTGACAATTGGCATCGGCGATTATATAATTATTTTGAAAATACAGAAACGCTGTTTCCGGTGATGACCGGAGATCCGACGGCGTTTTTTCAGTGGAGGAAGCTGCTATGAAGTTCGGTACTTTATACGCATACTGGGTGCGCGACTGGGGCGCAGACTACTGCGAGCTCGTCAAAAAAGTGAAAGCCGCGGGGTTTGACGTGATCGAGGTCGGCGCAGGCGATCTCGTGAAAATGAGCGACGAAGAGCTGAAAAGACTCAGCGACGCCGCAAAATCTCTCGGACTTGAGATATCCGCAAATCTCGGCCCGCCGCGGGACAAGGACATATCATCGGCAGATCCGGCCATCAGGGAGGCCGGAGTGAAATTCCTCTGCGACATTATGCATCAGATGGTAAAGATCGACTGCGGGATTCTCATAGGTGCTCTTTATAACTGCTGGCCGTATGATTTTGGCGATCTGGACAAGGAATCTCTCTGGAAAAGAGCGGTCGAGGGCATGCAGAGAGTCGGCGACGAGGCGGACAGGCTCGGTATCACCATCGCCCTCGAAGTTCTTAACAGATTCGAGACCATACTGCTTACCGACGCGGCAGAGGGAGTGAAATTCTGCGAAGATGTCGGCCGTAAGAGCGTAAAGGTCCTTCTCGACACCTTCCATATGAACATTGAGGAGGACAATATTCCGGACGCCATCCGCAGCACAGGAAGCTGGCTCGCGCATCTTCACGTAGGAGAAGGCAACCGCAAACTGCCGGGAATGGGACATCTCGACTGGTTCGCCATAGGAAAAGCTCTTAGAGACATATCCTTTGACGGCATGGTAGTTATGGAGCCGTTCATGAGATCCGGAGGTTCCGTCGGCAAGGACATAAAGGTCTGGAGAGATCTTTCCAACGGCGCCAGCGACGAGGAAATGGACAGCATGATCGCGAATTCTCTCGTTTTCCTTCGCGGAGCCTTTGCAAGATAAAGATCTGTATGTGAAACCTGTAATTGCCTTGGAATTCAAATACTCGTAACAGGAGTTGAGCAGATATGGCAGATATATGGACAATGGGAGAACTACTCGTCGAAATCATGCGGCCTTCAGCGGGAATAAGCCTTGACAAGCCGGACTATTTCCGCGGACCTTTCCCGAGCGGCGCGCCGGCGATATTCATCGACTGCGCGGCAAGGATGGGAGCGAAATGCGGCATCATAGGGGCGGTCGGAGATGACGATTTCGGGCTTTGCCTGACAAGAAGGCTCTCCAGAGACGGAGTTGACATATCGCATGTCGATACTGTCCGAGGCATCTCGACCGGATGTGCCTTCGTCACGTATTTTGACGACGGATCCCGAAAATTCATATTCCACATAGGGAACGCCGCATGCGGCGCCGCCCGTTCTCCTTCAGACGGCTGCGAAAAAGGGGCGAAGTACCTTCATATCTGCGGGTGTTCTCTTTCCGCATCAGAAAGGATGGGAGAGGAGATCCTTGCGACCGCCCTCAAATTTCTGGACGCCGGTGCAAAAATTTCTTTCGATCCGAACATAAGACCCGAACTGATGCGTGATGATTCTTCGAAAGCCGTGATCGATGATGTGGTGAGAAATTCATCCGTGATCCTGCCGGGCGTGGGCGAACTTCTGCTCATCACAGGGTGTCAGAGCGTGGATTCAGCACTTGACAAACTGTTCAGGAATCCAAAGCTCGAAGTAGTGGCTGTCAAGGACGGAAAAAGAGGATGCCGGATAGTTTCGGGAAGCGAAGACTTTACCATGGGCATCTATCCCATCGAAGTGCTTGACTCCACCGGTGCGGGGGACTGCTTTGACGCCGCGATGGTATTCGGCCTCAACAGCGGACTGTCTCTTAAGGAATGCGCAAGGATCGCGACCGCGGCTTCCGCACTCGGAGTCAACGGGTTCGGTCCGATGGAGGGAGACATCTCACCGGAAAATATTGAAAAGCTGATTCGGGAAAACGAAGACGTCTGACCGGTGCCTGTTTCTTAATACCGGTCAAAGCACTATGTCCCCGATGCTAACTTAAGAAAGGATCAGTTATGCCTTACGTTAACGCGAAACAGATGATTCTCGACGCAAAGGAAGGCGGATACGCCGTTCCCGCTTTTAACGCGGAGAATCTTGAGATGGTCCAGGCAATAATCGCCGCCGCAGAGAAAGAGAAGTCGCCCGTAATAGTCCAGACCACTTCTCCGACCGTGAATTACATCACACTGCCTGAAGCGGTGGCTATGGTCCGGGCCATGGCGATGAGGGCACGTATCCCCGTTGCACTCCATCTTGATCACTGCACTTCTCCTGACGATGTCGCCACTGCCATGAGGGAAGGCTACACGTCAGTCATGTTTGACGGTTCAAGGCTTCCGTATCAGGAAAATGCCGAGATATCCAGAAGGGTCGCTCTTCTTGCCCATGATTACGGCGTTTCAGTTGAATGCGAGATAGGCGCTCTCGGCGGCAAAGAGGACGGAGTAGGCGGACCTTCCGCATATACGGATCCCGATGAGGCTGGAAGATTTGCCAGATATACCGGAGCAGATTATCTCGCGGTGGCGATCGGGACATCCCACGGCTTTTACAAAGGCGAGCCGAAGCTCGACTACGACAGACTTGCAGCAATAAGGGACTCCGTCGGTATTCCGCTGGTGCTTCACGGCGGTTCCGGTCTTCATGACGAGCAGGTCAAAAAGTGTATTTCTCTCGGAATAGCAAAGGTAAACATAGCGACCGAACTGCGCGCCGCCGCCACCCGTGCGGTGCGCGAAGCGCTTAGAGACGAGTCGATCATCGACCCCAAAAAATTCATGGGGCCTGCAAGAGACGCCGTCGAAGCGCTGTGCACCGAAAAGATCAGGCTGTGCGGTTCAAACGGGGCCGCCCGGCTCAACTACGTTCCTTTTGACTGACATGAGAAGTACCGGCAGCAAAGAGAAGTCATCCGGGGCATTTCTGCCGCTGTGCAGGGAGGAAGCCGTCGCCCGGGGCTGGGACGCGCCGGATTTCGTATATGTCAGCGGTGACGCATATGTCGACCACCCGAGTTTCGGTGTCGCCATCATTTCCCGCGTTCTCGAGGACGCGGGATTTCGTGTTGCCATTCTGGCTCAGCCGGACTTCAGAAGTTCCGACGCGTTTAAGGAATACGGCAGGCCACGGCTCGGTTTTCTGGTGACCGGAGGAAACATTGACTCCATGGTTGCCCACTACACTGCAGCGAAGAAGAAACGCTCGTTCGATTACTATTCGCCCGGCGGGAAAACGGGGCTCCGCCCGGACAGAGCCGTAATCGTATACTGCAACAGAATAAGGGAAGCATACGGAGATATCCCTATAATCCTGGGCGGACTGGAAGCGTCCCTGAGAAGGATGGCGCACTACGATTACTGGAACGACAGGGTCAGGAACAGCATCCTTGTGGATTCGGGCGCCGATATACTTACATACGGCATGGGAGAGAAGATCCTCGTCCGTATCGCAAAACTTCTCGACCGTGGAATACCTGTGAGGAAGATACGTGATGTTCGGGGCACGGTATACCTTTGCGACAAGGAAGACGCTGTTCATTTTCCCGTCGCCGGAAGATTCGACTCCGAAGTCCTTAAAACCGACAAGCTTGAGTACGCTCGCGCCTTCGCCGTACAGTACAGGGAGAACGACCACATACGCGGAAGAGCGGTCATAGAGTATTACGGCGGCAGGATGCTGGTCCAGAATCCGCCCATGCCGCCTCTGGAGAGAGAAGAACTCGACAGAGTTTACGCACTTCCGTACATGAGGGACTGCCATCCGTCCTATATGAAATCCGGCGGGGTGCCGGCCATCGCGGAAGTGAAGTTCTCGATCACGCACAACCGCGGCTGCTTCGGTGGATGCAACTTCTGCGCAATAGCATTCCACCAGGGGAAATCAGTAAGGTCCAGAAGTCCCGAATCCGTTATAGAAGAGGCAAAGCTGCTCACTTCAATGCCGGATTTCAAAGGTTATATAAGCGATGTCGGAGGACCGACCGCCAACTTCAGATACCCTTCATGCGAAAAGCAGCTTAAAGACGGGATGTGCCCTTCGCGGAGCTGTCTTTCACCGACCCCGTGCAAGAACCTCATAGTGGACCACACAGAGTATACACGGCTTCTCCGCAGCATCTCGGCGATCGAAGGAATCAAAAAAGTGTTCGTCCGCTCCGGAGTCAGATTCGATTATGTGATGGCGGACAAAAACGAGGATTTCTTCAGGGAACTTGTCTGCGAGCATATCAGCGGACAGCTTAAAGTCGCGCCGGAACACTGTTCGGCCCACGTGCTGTCAGCCATGGGAAAACCGGATTATTCCGTATACAGACGATTTAGGAAACGGTTTTTCGAGCTGACGCGCGAAGCCGGAAAGGAGCAGTATCTCGTCCCTTATCTGATGTCGAGCCACCCCGGTTCGACTCTCGAAGACGCGCTCGAACTTGCTTTGGAACTCAAGGAGAACGGATACTCGCCGGAACAGGTCCAGGATTTCTATCCTACTCCCGGAACCGCCTCGACCGTGATGTTCTATACTGGGATCGATCCGTTTACGGAAAAGAAGATCCACTCCGCCGACGCGGAGGAAAAGCGGATGCAGCGCGCCCTGCTCCAGTACTCAAGGCCGGAAAACAGATCTCTTGTGATCAAGGCCCTTGAAAAGTTGGGGAGGACAGATCTCATCGGAAGATCCGGAAAATGTCTGGTGCCTCCCGGTAAGTCTGAAAAGCACGCAGGCGCTGGGAACAAACGCGGCGGCAGGCCCTCTGCCTCCGGAGCCTCATCCGGGAACAGCAGCAAGCGAGCGGCTGCCCCCGAAAGAAAAAGCAAAAAAAGCACCCCCTGATGCCGGTCCGGCCTGTAAGATCCGGATCCGCTCAGGGGGCTTTTTCAGTGTCTGACCTGGAATACTAACGGGACGATCATTTCCCGCATCATTTTTCAGCTTTCGGTCTGCGTCCGCAAGAATACTTTTCCGTACAGTACCCCAGAACCTCGCATTTAGGCTTCATCTGGGTATCGATTATATATTTCCATTCCTCGGAATAATCCGAAAGCGCCGCGCATATGTCCGAGAACAGTTCTCTGTATTCGTGATATGCCCTTGTGCACATGCGCTGTCTTGACATGTCTATCAGATTCCTCAGATTGCGCCTGTCGACGATCTTTGTCGTCATGCCGAGAGGCAGTATCATCGCGCTGTCCTCTCTCGGGATCCCCAGTTCCTCGAGTTCCTTTCCTGCAGCGGAAATCTCTCTCATCACGCGGTCGTAGATCTCCTTTGCCTTGGGATCAGCCTCAATCTTCGGAGGAGTCACATATTCGAAATCCGAATAGTTTATGTATCGTGTGCTCGCCTGAAGCCTAGTGGGAGCGCCTCCGATATGGGTATACCATTCCCTGATCACTCTCGCGGAATAACCGTCCAGCATCATTTCGACATTAACATACTCGAGTGTCCTGCCGTGATTCGACTCTATACAGTCAAGGCCCCGCTTGTAGTTTTTGGCGTCATCGCTTACGTCGGCCCCCCAGCAGCACCCGGCTCTGGCTCCTATCAGAGTGATCGGCCTGACGCTGGTCTCCGGGAAAATAGTAACCTTTCCCATGAAAAATGCCCTCCTTTATATTGTCCAGGTCCCCGGACCGTAATCCCGCCGCAGCGGTTCGTTTCTATAGCAATTCTATCATAGTAAATCGGTAAAATCAATCAGCTTTTTCTCTTGTTTCCGTCACGGTCTGAGCACCGATTTATCCCGATCTTTCAGCTGACGGACAGAGCACCGTTTCCCGAATGCCTGTCCGGCATTTTACAGGGCTCCGGCAAAATATGGATTCTTCCTATTGACAAATGCTTTTCCAGAGTCTATACTCATTTCAAAGATAGAGGCGCGGTATGCATAAGTACTCGGATGACAATCCCCCGGGAGGGACCGAGAAAAGGGCTGTCCGCCGAGGCTGCAGGACACCGGAGTCCTGTTAAGCCGGTCCGTTTGAAAATATCTCTCGGACTGTCACAGCAATGTGGAGAGCTATCGGAACAATAAAGCGCCAGCTTTTTGCCCGTGTAAGTTCTTTGCACGGGTTTTTGTTTTTCCTTTCATTATTGTTCCAGTCCTTTTGCTGACTCTGCTATCACTCTAATCAATTCAATCTGGAGGACACTCAAAAATGAAACTGTCAAACAAGATCGTGCTCGCCTGCGCGGCGCTGATCATCGTATGTCTGATGATCGTCGCAGGCGTCACAAACGGTGCTGAAGGTACCGTATCATGCCCGGACTGCGGCGGAACCGGACTCGTGGAAGATGCCGCGTGCGAGACATGCGCCGGTGAAGGATCTGTCGCAGGCACATGGTGGGCTCTCCTTCCTCCGATTATTGCGATCGGACTCGCGCTTATCACAAAGGAAGTCTACAGTTCCCTTTTCGTAGGTATCCTTTCAGGATGCATCCTGGCCGGCAAATTCGTATTCACCGGCATCATGGATCACCTGACCGGAACAGCTTTTATATCGGCTGTAGCGGATAATGCCGGCATCTTCGTCTTTCTAGTTGAGCTCGGCATACTCGTCGCCCTCGTCAACAAGGCCGGCGGATCCGCTGCATTCGGCAGATGGGCGCAGAAGCACATCAAGACCAAAGCCGGCGCGCTCATAGCGACGTTCCTTCTCGGGGTACTGATCTTCATAGACGACTATTTCAACTGTCTGACGGTCGGTTCAGTCATGTGTCCCGTGACCGACAGCAAAAAGATCTCCCGTTCAAAACTCGCATATATCATCGACGCGACGGCAGCTCCAGTCTGCATGATCGCTCCCATCTCGTCATGGGCGGCCGCCGTATCATCATATGCGGAGGACGGACAGGGACTCAAACTCTTTATAACAGCCATTCCCTTCAACTTCTACTCGCTTCTGACGCTCGTGTTCGTGATCGCCATTTCTGCCATGAGTTTTGACTACGGCAAGATGCGCATGCACGAACTGAACGCGGAGAAAGGCGATCTTTTCTCAGGAAAAGAGCAGGAATCCGTTGACGATACGGATTTCAATGCCAACGGCAAGGTCATAGACCTCCTGTTCCCGGTGATTGCTCTGATCATCTGCTCGGTACTCGCGCTTGTTTACTGCGGCGGTATCCTTGACGGGGCATCGTTCATAGACGCGTTCGCCGATACGGACGCCACCGTAGGCCTGCCTATGGGCGGTTTCGTGGCGCTCGTCATCTCGATCATTTACCTTATCGCCCGCCGGGTCATCACATTCGACGATTCGATGAAGGCCCTGCCTAAAGGCTTTATAGCCATGGTTCCCGCGATCCTGATCCTGACTATGGCGACCGCACTCAAAAACATCACCGGCGTGCTCGGAGCAAAATACTTTGTCGCTGATCTCATGAACTCCGCCGCTGCCGGACTGAGCAGTTTCCTTCCTGCAATAATCTTCGTTGTCGCCGTCGTTCTCTCCTTCGCTACCGGAACATCCTGGGGCACGTTCGGCATACTCATTCCGATAGTCACAGCGATCTTCGGCACCGAGGATCCGCTGCTCGTTGTCGGCATGTCGGCCTGCCTTGCCGGCGCCGTCTGCGGCGACCACTGTTCACCTATTTCGGATACGACGATCATGTCGTCTGCCGGAGCCCGCTGCGAACACATAAACCATGTTTCCACACAGCTTCCTTATGCGATGTCTGTCGCGGCCCTGTCGTTCGTTATGTACATCATAGCCGGCTTCGTCCCGAACGCATTCATATGCCTTCCCATCGGCATTGTGCTGACGGTCGCGTTCCTTTTCGTCATGAAACAGATTACAAAGAAGAAAGAAAAGGAATAATTGCCTCCTTAGAGTTTTCATTCTTCCCCGGTGCGCCCATAAAAAGGCGCACCGGTTCTTTTTCCCCTCACTGGTAAATACCGGCTTTTTGTGTAGTATAATAATATGCATAAAAGAGTGTATCCTCTTTGTCTTTCTGAAAACCGAAAAAGGAGAAAACCTGCTCGCCCGAAACCCGGACGGTATGGACATAACAAATTATGAAAATCATCGCCGAGCTCCACACTCACTCAAATGAATTCTGCGACCACGCTTCATCATCGATCGACGAGGAAGTCGAAATTGCCAAAAAGCTGGGGTTCAAATACTTCGCGACCACAAACCACGGTCCCATGTCTGATTATGGCACTCCGGTCACTTTCTACCTAAGCAACAGGGAACGCAGATATGACGGGATCACGTTTCTTGCAGGCATCGAAGGGGATATGAGAGACCTGAAAGGCGGGATGGACCTGGCCGAGGTGGATCTCCTTTCTCTTGACTTCGTCATAATCAGTCTGCATAACGACGTGCTTGAAACGAAATATCCCGATTATACCGAAGGGCTGATGAATGTGATCGCCAATCCGGCCGTAGACTGTATCGGACACATTGGAAGGGATCAGGACTTTCATCTCGATCTGGAGAAAGTCATATCCTGCGTGAAGGAAAACGACAAACTCATCGAATTCAACAGCTGGTCGCTTAGCGGATACGGAAAGTACGATTCATGTTCGCATGTCATGGACCTTTGCGAGGAATACGGCGTGAAATGCATCGTCACGAGCGACGCTCACGATGCGGATAGGATAGGTTCCCATCAGCCGGTACTTCGAATGCTTGAGGAAAAGAATTTTCCGGAAGAACTTGTGATCAATGCGGATGAGACCAGGATGGCCGATTTCCTCAAGAGACGCAGATCGGAAAAAGATGCTGCTCTCAGGAGCCTTTTCAATGAATAAGAACGACATCATCAGGCTCGAAGTGGAAGACATGAACAATCTCGGCAACGGAATCGCTCATGTCGGCGGGTTCACTGTGTTTGTCGTCGGCGGCGTCACCGGGGACATTCTCAACGGTAAAATAATCAAAGTAACAAAATCATATGCAGTTGCGCGAATTGAAGATCTTTTAGTCAGTTCCAGATTCAGGACAGAAAACCGGTTCTGCCCGTTTGATAAGAAGTGCGGCGGGTGTATTTATCGGAATATTTCCAGAGAATATGAACTTGAGATAAAAAGAGATTCTGTTGTTGCAGCCATGCGCAGAGAAGGTTTGACCGGCATTCCTGTTTCTACGGTTGTCACAGACGGGATCTGCGACAGATACAGAAACAAAGCCCAGTATCCTTTTTCTCCTCTTGGGGACGGAAAAATCGCGGCAGGCTTTTATTCGCCGAAATCTCACAACGTGGTAGATATCAGTGACTGTCTGCTTCTGCCGGAATGCTTTTCCAGAATAATGAATTCTTTCAGAGAATATATGGAGCTTAGTCATCTGACGGCTTATGACGAGAAAAGCTGCACGGGCCTTATTCGCCACCTGTTTCTCAGAAGTAATTCCAACGGTGAAGTGTATGCGTGCATCATCATTAACGGCGAAGAAATCCCTAACGAAAAAGACCTGGTGTGTTTTCTTCGTGATAATTATCCCGAAATACGCGGAATCGCGGTAAATATCAACAGAAACTGCTCAAACGTGATCCTCGGCAAACAATTCAGAACCATATTCGGCCCCGATTATTTGGAAGACACCATCTGCGGACTTAATATCCTGGTTTCACCGGGTTCATTCTATCAGGTAAATCATGATGCGGCACAGATGCTCTACTCCATTGCCGCAGACATAGCGGAGATTAAAGTAAATGATACAGTGCTTGACCTGTTTTGCGGCACAGGGGTCATCGGGCTTTCCATGGCCGGTAAATGCCTTAGGGTCATAGGCGTGGACATTGTTGAAAGTGCCATTGAAAATGCTAAACGCAATGCGATAATTAACAATATTACTAATGCCAGTTTTATCGTTGCAAATGCTGATCAGGGTTCGGTCATGCTTAAAGGCATAGCAGATGATTTGGCTGTGGACTTCAATTCATCAACCGTGATCATTGATCCCCCAAGGAAGGGCTGCAGCCGCGATCTACTCGACTCTTTGTCCGAACTCCCTGTAAAAAAGATTCTTTACATCTCGTGCAACCCAAACACTTTGGCAAGAGATCTTGTCATCCTTATCTCTCATGGGTTTTCGGCCGGAAATATCACGCCGGTGGATATGTTCCCCAATACTGGACATGTGGAGACGGTGGTATTGATGACAAAGAAATGAGTAAATCGGAGCTTGACGGAGGAGTAGCAATGTTGATAAAAGA
>JAGDBK010000134.1 GCA_017959065.1 Clostridia bacterium
AAACCCCGATCCGATAACTGAACAAAAGCCTGTGCCGCGAGAGAAAAGAGCGCTCTTTTCCCTCGCGGCACTTTTTTTGTTCGTTTTTTTCTTCCCGGCGGAATTATCGGTTTTTTCAGCCCTTTTTTGAGGGGACTTTTTTAGCAGTTCCGCGCGGACCGTTTTTCGAACCTTCCTCAAAAAAGACTTCAGCAGTTTTGATTTCGCTTTGAAGTCCCGTTCACGCCGTCAGCGCCCGCCCTGCGGGACAAGTACTCGTTGATCAGCCCGACGACGCAGGATACAATCGACATCACGGCGCAGACGGCCGCGGTCACGTTCCCCGACGTTATCTGGTATATCAGATACAGTATCTGTCCGGCAATGACCAGGAATTTCATTTTAACCGTATCGGAGCAGAAAAGCCCGACCACGAGAAACGCCGTACCGAAGGCGCTGAGCAGTTGAAGCAGATCGACTTTTCGCTGAACAGCCCACTGAACACAGGGAGTCAGAAACGCGATCGCCAAAAATACCGCAAGCCAGATCCTGCTCTCAGCCCATTTCTTTTTCCCTCGGAAGTAAAAAATGATTTCGCGAAAACACCCGACAATCCCCAGAACGGCGGCTGTATAGTTTGCGAAACAGAAGTTGTTTGCGCCGTACAGAACGTCGTTGGCAAGTCGGAGAAGAAGAATCCGGTTTCTTTTGGAGCTGATATATATAATTGCCGAAACAATGATCAGCAGTATTCCCAGAACGGTTCCCGCCTGTTCCCTGGCGCTCATCCCCGCGAGAGAACCGAAATATTCTTTTATAAAAGGAATCATTGGGATTCTCCTTAAGGCATATTAGACGCAGCTCCCGGAAAGAGGTGATCAGACCCCGTAAATGTCCTTTCGGGCTCCTTCGATTATCCGGAGCGCATTGTTGCACATCATATCCTCGACTCCAGATCTGGGGACTCCCAGGGTGATGCAGGCGCGTTTGAACGAAAGCAGTTCTTCATAAGCGAAAAACGTGATCTTTTCGGCTTCCGCGGCAGAAACCTCCCGCAGGTGAGGATCCTGCGCCGGATCTCCGTACAGTCCGGGCGGTACAAGATTGACGTAGGTGCCGTTTTCTTCTATGCGGTGCGTGCGCATCCTGAGGATCGGAAAATCGGTACCGAACATGACGTTCCGCGTTCCCGCGTGACGGATGCATTCCGTAATAGCGGCTTCGCAGCAGTTTGCCGTAAAATCCCAGGTCATCTGCAGACCCGACCGGTCAAGGACGTCGAACGCGTCTCCGATGTCGTCCTTGTTATATGCGCGGCCGATGTGAGCGATAATAAGACGGACGTTCGGATATTTCTCGCGTATCTCGATGATCTGGGCAAGATTGACGGGATCCTTCAGTCTTCCGTGACGCGGAATGTGCAGCATAACTATGCCGCCCATCCGGTCCATAAGCTTCAGATGTTCATGCGGAAAGAAGTCGAAGATGCGTATCTCGGCTTCCGGGATGTATTTCGGAGAATGGCTGAGATATGACTTGATTCCGACGAACCCTCCCTCGCGCACCTTCCGTTCGACTTCCTCTGCCGACTGCGTCGGATGCGTAAAGTACAGCCCCGGCCAGCCGCTTTTTTTCATGCAGGACACGATATAATCGTTCTGCTCCTCCGAGCGGGCGCTGCAGGAGAAGATCAGGGCTTCCGCCTGCTTCCCGGGGAACATGAGCCGGTAAGTCTCCTGCAGGTCCTCGATCGAATCCTCTTTTGCCACAAGGTGCGGCCAGGTGACAGTCCTTTTTACCTCACCCGCGGCGGGTCTCGGTTTCAGTCTGTCGAGATACACGTGAGTGTGTACGTCGAAAATATGCTGCGGAAGAAAATCCCTCAGCTCGGTTTCATAAATGAAACGGTCGTAATCGGTGACTTCAAACAGTGCCATTATCGGTTTCCCGCCGCTTTATTCTTTCCAGGGAAGCGCCGCGGGAATCGTGGCGCCTTTTCCTTCTCCATCCGGGAAAGGAGTGCCGCAGTCGTTGCGGTATCTGTCTCTGACGGCTTTCTTTCTGAAATCCGGGATCCTTATGTTTTTGCCGTGATGGAGAGCGCTCCGCCATGCCAGAATACCGACCGCGGACATGGCAACGCTTCGGTAGACGTCGAAGAAGGGATCGATACCATCTCTGAAATAATCGATCATACGCTGTACGACCCAGAAATCTCCTCCGCTGTGAGACGACTTCGCGGCTCTCTCTCCTTTTTCCCCGTAACTGGAGAAATCCGCATTTTCGATACGTACGTTGGAAGGTTCATCGGCCGGCTTGGTATGACCGTGCCAGAAAGTGCGGACTTTTCCTCCTCCGATATAACCTCCCGCCTCGGCTCCCGCCTTGTCTCCGACCACCCGGTAGCGGCTGTAGTCGGACGCCATGGCGGTGCATCCGGTGACGCGGACGATCATTCCGTTGTCCATTTCCATAAAAGCCATTCCGGCTCCGTCGAAATTGCGGCGGAAGTCCCGGAGCTCATACAAAACGTCGGAATGGGCGGCGCGACCGCTGACGTATTTCGGCATCGTCCCGGTCATAAACATGACCGGACCGAGAGCATGGGTAATATAATAAGTTCTCGGAAGCCAGCCGCGCCAGTGATTGGGATCTGTCGTGAGCCGCTTGAGCATCTCGGGGCTGCCGGTGTGGTTGTATTCCCCTTCCGCGTACAGAAGGCGTCCGAGCTCCCCGGATCTCACGATCTCGCGTAAGCGAAGATTCGCGGCGGAGAACGGATAGTTTTCCGCAAGCATAAACTTCCTTCCGGTGCGCTTGACGGCCTCCACCAGCTGTACGCATTCCGCCAGCGTCGAGGCGGCGGTGCATTCGCTGATAACGTCCATCCCGGCTTCCATACACCTGATGGCAAAAGGAGTGTGCTGATTGAAATAGTTGGCAAGGAAAACCGCGTTCATTCCTTGTGATCTTCCGTATTCCAGAAACTCGTCGAAGCCGGTAAACCGCGGGCAGGAAACGAATTTTTCCATCGCGTCGAGACGCTCCCTGTTTTTGTCGCAGATGCAGACGACCTCAACGTCGGATTCGTTTGCCAGAAGTTTGATATACGTTTCTCCGCGCCAAACCCCGAAAACGCCTATTCTGATCGAAGCCATGATGATCCTCCTGTGTTGAACCGTTTATTTGTATTTTTCGTTGACTTTCCGAAGCTCTGAATCGAGCAGCTTCTTTATCGACGCCCATTTGGATGAAAAGTTGTTTTCGATGAAACCGTCGTAGATCACGTCGGGCAGCTGATTGAGCCCGAACACATCGCAGAATTCATACCTGACGGTTTCTATGATCTTGTTCATTATATCGCTGGATCTCGGGTCCGAGAACCTTCTGGAAAGGATAGTTATATCATAATAATTGGGGATAACGGTGTCGCGGGATACGTACGCCCAGTAATCCATGACCGTTGCCAGCCGCTCCATATCCACGCTGTCGTGAAAAGGAATGGCAAAGCACAACGCGTACTTGTCGCACTTGTGCGCGTATTCCTTCTGGTCTTTATTGTATTTCGGATTCGGCATGATCCCGTAGTCGTCCTTCATCTCTCTGAACTGGTTCGTAGCCGCTATCGAGCTCTGCGTAAAGAGAAAATGTCCCTGCGCCCAGAGAGAACGTGCCTGATCATATTTGTGGTTTCCGGAAACCGGATTCGTCCCGTTCAGTTCCACGGCTTCATCCATCGTAAGAGCGTAGTTCTTGTCATTGAAAACGGCTGACACTATCGAGTTGAAGGTGTCCATCTTGTCTACCTGGTCGGTAATGATCTCGGTGAATAAGCCGTCTTGGTCCACATCAGTGTATCTGATGCCGATACCGGTCAGCATATGCATGTAGACGCTGTTGGCGGCGCCTTCCTCCAGCACAATGCCGTACGTGCCGAGAGAGCCGTCGGCGGCGGGAGAGGATACGCCTTTGACCATGGTCAGGAAGTTTTCAAGCGTCCAGTCGTCATTGTCGTAGAAGGAGATCGGATTATCAAGATGATAATCATTTATCAATCCTTTGTTGTAGTAGAAAAATCTTATGTTTGTAAATCTCGCGATGCTCACGTCGCACTGCATCAGATACACACGGCCGCCGATTGAAAGGTCGGTGACGAAGTGCCGATCCCACCACGGTTTGTTGAAATCCAGACCGAGATCGTTGAAATCAGCAAGTACGGAATTGACCGTCAGAGAGGCGAGATGCGTTTTGATGTCCAGGAGAATATCGTAATCCACGCTTCCGGAAGAGACGTCCTGCCGGACATGGTTGCTGGGATGAGAGTCATCCTTTGTCTCGATCCGGATGCCGTATTTTTCTTCGACCATGGTATTTCGGGTAAAGACCGCGTCGCTGACGATATCTCCGTTGACTTCGTCGGATATGATGTATTCCGCGCCGTAATCAGCGCTGACCCTGTTGTATACCACAAAAGGTTCGTTGTTGAAATAGGCAACGGGGAACGTGTATTCCGGTTCCGTATTCTCGGAAACGTCGACAAACACCGTGCCTGTCCCGGTGTTTTCCGGTGTGTTTTCGTTTCCGCAGGAAACCAGGGCGAATATGCCCGCCAGCATCAGTATTGCGAGGGCGAATGAAATCCTTTTTTTCATTTACAGCTCCTTCCGGTGTGTTTCCGGTAGTTTATTGAATGGTATGCCGCTCGGCGCTGCCGACGGTATACGGGATGGGCAGAACGGTAACTTCTCCTTCCATTCCGGCGACAATGGCTTCCCGATAATTCGGGTTTTGCTCGGGATCCGAAAGCGGCAGATTCCAGTTCCTTGCGCGGTATTCCAGAAACACTTCTTCCGAGGAGGGCCACAATAACGTCGCCGGCGCCGCCGCCTTGTACGCGCGTATCGTGCCGGCTTCCCGGATCCACGGCGTGACACCGTGATGCGCGACCTGAAGAATGTCGCACCTCAGATAGGATCCGAAGGCGTTGGCAATGAAATCAAAAGCGTCTCCCGTGCAGTCCCCGGTGCTGAGAAACGTGGTTTGCCTGCCGCTTCCCTGATCGGTAAAAGTCATTTTCATGACAAGAGAAGTCCCGTTCAACTCAAAAACCGGTTCCGGAGCAAGATTCTCCACCGTGTGCAGCACTTCAATTTTCAGATCGGCGAAGTAGAACACATGACCGACGTGAGTTGTGACGAGCTCTGCGCCGAGGGCATTTGCCGCTGTCACGATCTCCACCCACTGGCGTCCGGAATATTCGTCCCATGTGGAAGGATTTGCCGCAGCAGATACCGCCCGCTCGGAATCGGACATAAAATTCACTATTATTTTTTCAACGCTTATTCCGGATCCGACGAAAGAATTATAGTTGCTTGCCAGCATACCCATATGATCCACGTGGACGTGAGTGATTATCCATGCTGCGATCACTATATTGTCACGCGCTCCGACCGGGACCTGGTTCCGGATCTCACGCTTCAGCAGTTCGGCATGCTGCGACCTCCGGAATCCGCCGTCTATGACTATGAATCTGCCGTCGCGCAGCCGGATGAGGATACTCATTCCGTTGCCTACGATTCCCGAACCGTTGTCATACGCAACCCCGATCAGTGAGATCTGTGACGTCGTCACCGGAGTATAAACGTTATCCTCTTCTTTCCCTATGAGGGAGGAAGGCGAAAACGGTTCGACGACGACGCGGATCTCCCGGTTATAATCGAAATATCCAAGGTTGACCGTATAACTGTCGTTGTACAAAGTGTAAAACAGATTCTCTCCGATACCGTGATTCGTATATTCCGTATAACCGGCGTTTTTCAATTTCCCGGTATAGGAGACGAGATCTTCCTTTTCGACCCGGTTGATTATCAGTTCGGTACTGTCGTTCCCGGAGTTGTAAGTCGCGACCACGTTGCCGCTTTCCATTAAAGGCAGATCGGACAGCGTTTTAGACCGCACTCCCTGTATGGAAAGGTCTTCTGCCGTCAGAGTCAAGCTGTAGGTCCCGTCGTCTCCGGCAACGGCGGCAGACTTGATCAGTTCGACCAGTCTCGACGCCGCGTAACCGATAGCCGCGTCCGAATAACCCAGAACGACTATTTTGTTTCCGCTGAGTCTGACGCAGTAGTCGCCGTATTTCAGTTCGGGCAGAATCAGCCCGCTCTCGGGGTAAGCGGTCCTTCCGACGAGTATCTCGGGAGTATCGGAATCGAAGGTACCGTCGGAAGACCAGTCGGTGGAAATGGAAACCGGTTTATTCCCGGTATATTTCATAAGTGCGCTGCGGATGCTTATGGCCGCCTTGACCTCCGCGTTTGCGGAATCCAGATCTTCTCTCCGCACCACTCTCACAAGGGGGATACCGTTTTCTATGAGGGTGATTTTGTCCCGGACCGGTTCGGCCGAAGTCTGGTCCTGTCCGGTTGAATCGGATGGGGTAGAGCGAGTGCAGGAGCAGAAGATGCAGCAAACGATGAGAAAGATGAGAAAGATGAGAAAACGCCCGGTCCCCTGTCGTATCTTCATATATTCTTTTCTCCTTTCCGGTTGATTCGCGCAGATCATAAAACCTCTTTTGTTACCAATATTATATCATATATGTTTAAAAATGACAGCAACCGCGTTTTTCAGTTTTGCAACCGAATTTAAGGTCGAGCAGAAACTATTGACAGACACGTCGCAGTGTGATACAATAAAAAAAAACGGGAGGGAATCTTTATGGGCGATGCCGAAAGCAGTATCCGGAACGGCAGCAGGAGGAGGATATACGTGGCCGAAAGCAGCACGGTAAGAGATTATTCACATTCTCACACCAACCTTGCTTTGACCTATATTATTCACGGCGAAGCCGACCACGTTATCAACGGAGAGTTAACGCGCATTTCCGACGGAGATTATTTCCTGATTGATCTCGGTTCGTGGCATTCCTGCAGACTCCTTTCCGAAAGCATCAGCCTGATCAACATAATGTTCAACGCGGGATTGTTCGACTCTTACCTTCCCGAGAACACCGGTGTCGGCGATCTGCTTTCTTCTCCCGCGTTCAGCCTTCCTTCAGAGATGAAAAAATACGTAATAGCCGACCGGGTGTTCCACGATCCGGAACTGGAGATCGGGAAGCTGTTCTTCAGGGCTCTGCAGGAATGTCAGAAAAGCAGCGTTTGCTGGAAAAGCATCGTGCGGGGACTGATTTCCGAGATTATGATCGGCATGGTGCGGAAACTTGCCCTCCCCGAAACCGGAAACCAGGGAATGGATATCGTTTTCAATTGCAAAACGTATATCACGGAACACTATTCAGAAAACGTGACGCTGTCCGATATCTGCAAAAAGCTGGGCTACTCCGTTCCCTACGTAAGCAACAAATTCCGGGACACCGTTGGAATGACGTTTTCACATTATCTCCAGAAAGAAAGAGTAAACCGCAGCAGGGCTCTCCTGCTCTGCACCAATTTATCGGTGGAGGAGATATGCTCGAAAGTCGGATATAACAACTCCACGTTTTTTTATCGCATTTTCAAAAAGGAAACGGGTGTTTCACCGCGTGAATACCGTTCTTCTCACGAACACCTGAGATAAGTCGGCCGAACGGAACCGGGGGTGTCCGGAACGGCGAAGACTAATAATTTAGATTTGAAACGAATGATGATTCGGGCATTCGTATCTTCTCGTCAGGCAAACGCAAACGGATTGTCGTACCGGGTACGGCAGTCCGTTTTTTATGACTTGTCACGGAGATCCTGCCGGCGAATCGCGGCGAATCCGTTATGCCGCCCGTGAGCTTATCACGGCGATCCGCGCAGCGTTTCGCGATAAAAAACCGGGAAACGCCTCTGACGCAAACGTACCGTTATGATCCGAACGCCTGCAGCACGCCGCGGGAACGGCTGACGAAGAAAAGGGGCTGTAAAAAAACCGACTTTTTTTACAGCCCCTTTTCAATAATATTAAACAGTCTTGTGCGGAGGTCCGCAAAAAGAACGTCAACCGTTTTATGCTGTGCGGTTTTTCAGTTCTTTTCGCTGATTCTTACGACCATGACCGCGGCAAGTGCGAGAAATACCATGCCGAAGATGACGAAGATCACGGGCGAGGTTTCTCCCGTTGAGGGCGCGGGAGCCGAAGTTGTGACTTCGGGTTCCGACGTGACGGCTTCAGTCTGGGCAGCAGTGGTGACTTCGGGCTCGGCAGCAGTCGTGACTTCGGGCTCGGCGGCAG
>JAGDBK010000135.1 GCA_017959065.1 Clostridia bacterium
GATCGAGATACCTGAAAACGAACCCGGTTCATCCATTATGCCGGGAAAAGTCAATCCCACACAGTGCGAATCCGTCACCATGGTCGCCGTTCAGGTAATGGGCAACGATGCAGCAATCGGACTCGCCGCATCACAGGGCAATTTCGAACTCAATGTGTTCATGCCTGTCATTATTGATAACTATCTCCGCTCGGCACGTCTGCTTGCCGGTTCGATGGAATCCTTCAGAGAACGCTGTGTGTCAGGGATCAGACCAAAGAAGGAAAAAATGCTTGAAAACCTTAATAACTCCCTGATGCTTGTCACCGCTCTGAACCCCCACATCGGATACGAAAGATCTGCCAAAGTCGCACATCTGGCATATGATGAGGGTATATCTCTTAGGGAAGCCTGCATAAAGCTCGGTTTTATGTCCGGAGAAGAGTTTGACAAGGCGGTAGTCCCCGAAAAAATGGTATAAGAAGGATAGGGAAATGGATATCAGAAAAGAATCTTTATCTAAGCATTCCGAATGGAAAGGCAAGATCGAAGTAGTATCGCGTGTCAGCGTAAACACAAGAGAAGATCTCTCCCTTGCGTATACTCCCGGGGTCGCCGAGCCTTGTCTGGCGATCCGTGACGATCCGTCTCTTTCATACACTCTTACAAGGAGAAGCAATCTTGTCGCGGTCATCACTGACGGAAGCGCAGTCCTCGGTCTTGGCAACATAGGTCATCTTGCAGGCATGCCTGTCATGGAGGGGAAGTGCGTACTGTTCAAGGAATTTGCGGATGTCGACGCGTTTCCGCTGTGCATCAGGTCCAACGACGTCGACGAGATCGTAAACACGATATATCTTCTGTCCGGGTCCTTCGGCGGCATCAATCTAGAGGACATTTCCGCGCCGCGCTGCTTCGAGATAGAAAAAAGGCTGATCGAGATGTGCGACATACCCGTATTCCACGACGACCAGCACGGAACGGCCATCGTTGTCGCTGCCGCTATGATCAATGCTCTTAAACTCGTCGGCAAGAAGATCGGGGACATCCGCATCACCATGAGCGGGGCCGGAGCCGCCGGTATTTCCATCGCGCGACACATGATCCGCATCGGCGCCGACCCGGGCAAGATTATACTATGCAACTCGAAGGGGACCGTATCAAGAGATGACCCGTCCCTCAATCCCGCTCAGGCGGAAATAGCGAAGATCACCAACGAAGGAATGCTTCGCAGCAACCTTGCAGACGCAATGAAAAACGCCGACGTGTTCATAGGGGTCTCCGCTCCGGGCATCGTGAACGAAGAGATGATCAGGTCGATGAACGACGGAGCTGTCGTATTCCCGATGGCAAATCCCACTCCGGAGATCATGCCGAATCTGGCAAAATCTGCCGGTGCAGCGATCGTCGGGACAGGAAGATCTGACTTTCCTAATCAAATCAACAACCTCCTCGCTTTCCCCGGGATCTTCCGCGGCGCTCTGGACTGCAGAGCAACGAGAATAAACGAGGAAATGAAAGCTGCGGCTTCCTATGCTCTCGCCTCCCTTATAAAAGACGAGGATCTGAGGGAAGACAGGATTATCGTCTCTGCCCTGGACCGTTCGGTGGCCTCCGTTGTGGCGGAATCGGTTAAAAAGGCGGCAGCCGCCACAGGCGTTGCAAGAATCTGACGCTAAGCACGATACAGACTATAAGCATTTTAAAGGGCTGCAGGGGAGATCATCCCCTGCAGCCCTTTCCTGTATACTTATGAGTATCAGCTGTCTATGGTCGATACTGAGATAGTCATCTCTTCAAGCACTTCCGAAACGATCTTGACTGTGTCCAGCGATGTGAATATAGTGACTCCGTTTTCGGTAGCGCACCTGCGGATTGCTGCCCCGTCTTCGTTATGAATGCCGGAAAGCAACGATCTCGTATTAATGACATAACTTACGAATCCCGACCTTATGAAATCCAGTATCTCATTGCTCCCTTCTGAGATCTTGCCCAGCCTGTGGGTCCTTATTCCGTTTTTCTTCAGGAAGTTGGCCGTGCCTGCGGTGGCGGCAATGTTGAAGCCCATATTGTAGAATCTTCTTATGCTCGAAAGGGCTTCCTCCTTGTCTTCGTCTGCCAGCGTCACTACAACTGTACCGTAATTCTGAAGCCTCATTCCCGATGCCTGCAGCGCCTTGTACATCGCTCGCGACAGCTTGTTGTCGTATCCTATTGCCTCGCCTGTCGACTTCATCTCCGGCGAAAGGTAAACGTCAAGCCCTTTGATCTTGTTTGACGAGAACACTGGAACTTTGACATAGTCGCGCTTTTTTTCTTCAGGATATATGCCGAATATGCCCTGTTCCTTCAGACTCTTCCCGAGAATGACCTCTGTGGCGATGTCAGCGAGTGAGTATCCGGTAGCTTTGGAAAGGAAAGGCACTGTCCGGGAAGACCTCGGATTGACTTCTATTATGAAAACATTTTCCTGCGGGTCAACAATGAACTGAATGTTGAAAAGGCCGATTATCCCGATACCGAGGCCGAGTTTTTTTGCGTACTGAAGGATGATGCCCTTGACTTTGTCAGATATTGAGAACGTCGGATATACGCTGATCGAGTCTCCCGAATGTACCCCCGTGCGTTCGACAAGTTCCATGATCCCCGGCACAAATACATCATTTCCGTCGCAGATCGCGTCCACTTCCACTTCCTTGCCCTGGATATAATGATCCACAAGCACGGGCTTGTCCGTGTCTATCTCGACGGCGCTCTTAAGGTACTGGCACAGCATGGCGTCGTTCGCCACGATCTCCATCGCCCTTCCGCCGAGCACGAAGCTCGGCCTGACGAGCACAGGGTATCCGACTTCGTTCGCTGCTTTTATACCGTCTTCGATATTCGTAACGGCGCGTCCCTGAGGCTGGGGTATGTTCAGATCGCTGAGGATCTTTTCAAAGCTCTCTCTGTTTTCCGCCCTTTCGATGGCTTCACAGTCCGTGCCTATGATCCTGACTCCGCGCTGGGCAAGCGGCTCAGCCAGGTTGATGGCTGTCTGTCCGCCGAGCGATGCGACCACACCTATCGGATCCTCGAAATCTATTATTGCCATAACGTCTTCGGCAGTGAGCGGCTCGAAATACAGTTTGTCAGACGTTGTGTAGTCCGTCGAAACCGTCTCCGGGTTGTTGTTGATTATGATCGCCTCGTATCCCGCGCGCTTGATAGTCTGCACCGCGTGTACCGTCGAGTAATCGAACTCCACTCCCTGACCTATGCGGATCGGGCCTGCGCCAAGCACGACTATCTTCTTTTTGTCGCTCAGTCTCGACTCGTTTGTTCCGGTATATGACGAGTACAGATAAGCGATGTATTTGCCGGTGTGAAGCGTGTCCACCATACGGAAGACGGGCACTATTCCGTTTTTCCTGCGGAGTCCGTATACTTCGGTCTCCGGGATCTCCCAGAGCGAAGATATATATCTGTCCGAAAATCCCATCTTTTTCGCGTTTCTGAGCACAGAGACGTCGTTTTTGTTTTCGGCGATGGTCTTCTCCATTGAAACGATGTTCTTTATGCTCTCGATGAACAGCTCCGTTATCATTGTGGCTTCGTGTATCTTTCCGACCGGCACGCCGAGCCTCAGAAGTCTGGCTATGGCATAATAGTTGTCGTCATGAAATTCGGAAACATATTTAAGGAGTTCGCCTTCGCTGTATCTGTCGAATTTTTTGATGTAAAAATGGCACACTCCGGTTTCAAGAGACCTTACTGACTTCAGCATGCACTCCTCCAGAGTGGAGCCGATCCCCATGACCTCTCCTGTTGCCTTCATCTGTGTCCCGAGAACGTTCGGGACCGTGCTGAACTTGTCGAAAGGAAATCTGGGGAATTTAGCGACAATGTAGTCGAGAGAAGGTTCTGTCGAAGCGGTTCCTCCAGCTACCGGGATCTCGTCAAGAGTCATACCCACGGCGATCTTGGCAGTCACTCTGGCTATCGGGTACCCGCTGGCCTTTGATGCAAGAGCGGATGAACGGGAAACGCGCGGGTTCACCTCGATTAGATAATACCGGCTTGATTCAGGATCAAGCGCAAACTGAACATTGCATCCGCCCTCTATGCGCAGTTCCCTTATCAGTTTTATCGCGCTGTCGTTAAGCATTTTCAGGTCCGCCTGGTTCAGAGACAGTATCGGCGCAACGACGACAGAATCCCCGGTATGGACCCCGACCGGATCCACGTTTTCCATTCCGCATATCGTGATCGCGTTGTCCTGACTGTCGCGCATCACCTCGAATTCTATCTCCTTGTAGCCTCTAACGCTCTTTTCGATGAGCACCTGATGCACGGGAGAAAGCGCGAAGGCGTTCGGGCCGAGCTTTTCCAGCTCGCTCTCGTCATCGGCGAATCCTCCACCTGTACCGCCGAGAGTGAACGCGGGACGCAGCACGACAGGGTATCCTATCCTTTTTGCCGCCTCTTTGGCTTCGCTCAAGCTGTATGTGATCTCCGACGGGATGACCGGCTCTCCGATCGATTCGCACAGCTCCTTGAACTGCTCCCTGTCTTCGGCGTGTTCTATGCTCTCGCAGCTCGTTCCCAGCAGTTTGACGTTGCACTCCTTAAGTATTCCCTTTTTCTCGAGAAGCACCGCCAGATTCAGCCCGGTCTGTCCGCCGATCCCGGGAACGATCGCGTCTGGACGTTCATAGCGGATGATCTTGGCTATATACTCCAGGGTCAGCGGTTCCATATATACTTTATCCGCAATCGAAGTGTCCGTCATTATCGTAGCCGGGTTTGAGTTGGCCAGTATTACCTCGTAGCCCTCTTCTTTCAGCGCAAGGCAGGCCTGAGTCCCCGCATAGTCGAACTCCGCCGCCTGCCCTATCACGATCGGGCCGGAGCCAATGATCAGGATCTTCTTGATATCTGTTCTCTTCATTTGATTCAGACCTCCGTTCTGAACTGGTTCGGTGCTTCTGTATCACAGTATTTGCAGCGGTATACCAGTTTTTCCCTGTCGGCCAGGTAGAACTCATGCTTGATCTCCTGCTCGCAGGAAGTTATGCATCTGGGATTCTTGCATCTGATCAGATTCACGATTTTTTCCGGCGGAGAAAGATGCTCCCTCTTCGCAAGCTTTCCATCCTCGATGATGTTGACTGTTATCCCGGGATCTATGAACCCGAGTATGTCAAAATCCAGATCGATGACTTTCCCGATTTTAATTATATCCTTCTTGCCCATCTTCTTACTGTCCGCAAGCTGTATCATAGCGACGGTGCACCCGATGTCCTGAAGACCGAGGATATCGTAAATTTTAATGCCCTTGCCGGCAGTGATGTGGTCCAGGACTATCCCGTCCTTTATCTGCCCAATAATCATACTTCGACCTCCAGCAGTTTCATTATCAGAGCCATTCTCATGAATTTCCCGTTTATGACCTGCTTGAAATAGCAGGCACGCGGATCGTCATCGATCTCGACTGAGATCTCGTTCACTCTGGGAAGCGGATGCATTACTGCAAGATCGCTTCTGGCTGCAGCCAGTTTTTTTCCGGTGAGTATATAGCTGTCCTTAAGTCTCAGATAATCGGCTTCGTTGAAGAACCTCTCCTTCTGCACCCTGGTCATATACAGGACGTCAAGTTCCGGAAGCGCGTCTTCAAGACTCTCCGTTTCAATAAACGGGACTCCGTTCGCCTTCAGCACGTCCTCGACGATATAATGCGGCACTCTCAGTTCCTCCGGTGAAATAAGGACGAACCTTACCCCGCTGTATCTGGACATAGCGGCGGCCAGCGAATGAACGGTGCGGCCGAATTTCAGGTCGCCGCAAAGTCCGACAGTCAGATTTTCAAACCCGCCCTTTTCGCGGTAAATCGTGAACAGGTCGGCCAGCGTCTGTGTCGGGTGGTGATGACCTCCGTCACCCGCATTGATAACCGGGACGCCCGCTGCAGCCGCCGCAACCATAGGCGCGCCCTCCTTCGGGTGTCTCATTGCTATGATGTCTGCATAGCATCCCACGACCCTTGCCGTGTCCGCCACGCTCTCGCCTTTCGAGGCCGAGCTCGAAGCCGCCTCGGAAAAGCCGAGCACCTGACCTCCGAGTTCATACATAGCGGCCTCGAAACTCAGTCTGGTTCTCGTGGAAGGTTCAAAGAACAATGTCGCGAGTTTTTTTCTTCTGCAGCATTCGGCATATCTTTCAGGGCGTGCGGCTATGTCGGATGCAGTACTGATAAGTTCCGATATCTCTTTCCCCGTCAGATCCATTATATCGATAAGATGCCTCATTTTCCGTTCCCCCTGATCCAGCTCTCATCCGAAGGATTGTCCCTGAAAGCGATAAGTCTCTCGATGTCTTCGGGAAGGATATACCCTTCTTCAGCCGCGACGGACGCGATGACATCGAAGCTGGTGAGCGAAACGTTCTTTACGCCCAGCTGCTCAAGACGTTCTTTCCCTTTCTTCATTCCGTAAGTGAAAATGCTCGCTATGCCCAGCACCTCCGCGCCGGCCTCTCTGAGCACGTTCACCACATCCGTAACGCTCCCGCCTGTAGAAATCAGATCCTCGATCACCACCGTCTTCTGTCCGGGTTCAAGCCTGCCTTCTATCTGATTCTGCCTTCCGTGATCCTTCGCTCCGCTCCTGACATATCCCATCGGAAGATCCAGAATATGCGCAGTGATGGCGGCATGGGCGATGCCCGCGGTCGATGTGCCCATCAGTATCTCCGCTGAAGGATAATAATCCCTTATTACCGCCGCCAGACCGTTCTCGACATCGTCCCTTACTTCCGGAGAAGAAAGGGTTAGCCTGTTGTCGCAGTACACAGGACTCTTGATTCCGCTTGCCCAGGTAAAAGGCTGGTCCGGTCTGAAGAAGACCGCACCGATTTTCAGAAGATCTCTTGCTATCAGTTTCTCCATTCTGTTGTCCCCGCTTCCGGAGCGTTTCAGCTCCTGTATCATAAGTGATTAATTCTCAAATTCCTCGACGCAGCGTCTGTATGCTCCCAGAGGATCATCGGAAGATGTGATCGGTCTTCCGACCACTATGTAGTCGGACCCAAGCTCTTTTGCCGCCCGCGGGGTCGTGACCCTCTGCTGGTCTCCCTCTGGACCGCCCGAAAATCTTATGCCGGGCGTTACGGTGACGAACGAGCCGCCGCATCTTTCCCGAACGGCACTGACCTCGAGCGGAGAGCAAACCACCCCGTCGAGCCCGGCCGACTTGGCGTTGAACGCATATTCGGACACGACGTCACTGACCGGCCTGTCTATGAGCAGTTCGTCTTTCAGCCTTCTCTGATCGATCGATGTTAGCTGCGTGACGGCTATCAGGAGAGGATCCCTTCCGTCCGGCCTGCTGAGCCCCTCCCTTGCAGCTTTCATCATGTCTATCCCTCCGGCCGCGTGTACGTTGCAGATGTCCGTACCGTATCCGGAAAGGACTGCCATGGCTTTTTTCACAGTATTGGGTATGTCGTGCAGCTTCAGATCGAGGAATATCCTGTATCCTCTGCTTTTCAGGTCTCTGACCAAATCCGGACCGGCCGCGTAGAATAGTTCCATTCCGATCTTCAGAAACGGTCTTTCATTTCCGAACAGGGCTAAAAAGCCGTACACGCCTGAAGCGTCCTGGAAATCGCATGCGATAATAACTTCTCTTTTCTTCTTTTCTTGCATTAAAGCGCCCCTCCGATAATGTCTTTGATATTCTTCGCTCCGATCCGGTCCAGCGCCCCCGGAAGAGCTGTAATTATGTCCCTGCACGCAAAGGGATCTACCAGGTTCGCGCTTCCTATCTCGACTGCCGATGCGCCGGCCATCATCATTTCGATCACATCGTCCGCGCTGCTGACGCCGCCCATCCCGACCACCGGAATCTTCACGTTTTTGGAGACCTCATATACCATCCGGAGAGCGACCGGGAACACCGCCGGCCCGGAAAGCCCGCCCGTGACATTCCCAAGGAGCGGTTTTTTCTTTCTTATATCTATCCTCATTCCCATGAGCGTGTTGATCAGGCTTAACCCGTCCGCGCCCTCACTCTCGCAGGCTTTGGCTATCGACACTATGTCGGTCACGTTCGGGGAAAGCTTTACGATCACGGGTTTGCGCGTGGCATTCCTGACCGCCCGCGTTATCCGGGAAGCGGACGCCGGGTCTGTCCCGAAGCTCATTCCCCCGCCGTGAACGTTCGGACAGCTGATGTTGACCTCGATCCATCCGATCTGCTCAACTACGTCCAGTCTTTCGCAGACCCTGACGTATTCCTCTTCGGAGAACCCCGACACGTTCGCCATGACCGGTTTGTCAAAGCATTTTTCAAGTTTGGGAAGTTCTTCGCTTATGACCTTCTCCACTCCGGGATTCTGCAGCCCGACCGAGTTGAGCATGCCGGAGGGAGTTTCCGCGATCCTTGGAGTTTCGTTGCCGAATCTGGGTTCCAGCGTCGTCCCCTTGAAGGAAAACGTTCCGAGGATCCTTATATCGTAGTACTCTGAAAACTCATATCCGTATCCGAATGTCCCTGAAGCCGGAATTACGGGGTTGTCGATTTCGATCCCGCAGAGATCCACGCTCAGTCTCCCCATACTATCTCCCCCTTTTCCAGGACGGGGCCTTCCCTGCAGATCCTCTTGCTTCCCGTCACTGTCCTGCATGTGCAGCCCATGCATGCGCCGAACCCGCATCCCATGCGGCGTTCAAAGCTCATTTGTCCGTCCGTCGCTGTCTTGAAATATACCGCCCTGAGCATCGCCTCAGGCCCGCATGCGTAGAAATAGGAATAGTCCTCATTGCCTATGATGTCTGTAACAAAGCCTTTCGCCCCGTACGATCCGTCAGCCGTGGCGACTTCAGCAGACGCCCCCGCATCTGTGAACTCTTTCTCAAGGAAGACTTCCGTGGCGGTATTGAATCCGAGAAGCACGCGTACCTTCTTTCCTTCACTCACGAGTTTTTTTGTAAGGAAGAGCAGCGGCGGCACTCCGACGCCTCCGCCGATCAGTACCGGATTGCCTCCGGACCGGCCCGTGTCGTACCCGTTACCCAGTCCGCACAGCACATCGAGTTTTTCACCGCCGTGCATGGCGCTCATCTTTTCAGTTCCGGAGCCCACTGTCTTGTAAATAATTGTCAGTATGTTCCCGCGTATGTCGCATACGGAGATCGGTCTCCTGAGAAAAAAGCCCTCAATTTTTATGTTCACGAACTGCCCCGGTCTTTTTATCTCCGATACGTCCCCGGTCAGTTCCATTCTGAACGTCCTGTCTGCAACTTTGCTGTTTTCCAGCACCGTGAAAATGCCTCTGTTCATTGAAGTCCTCCTGAAACTCAGAGATCTGCGTACGCCGCCCTGCCCTGCGATACAGTCAGCCTGCACCGCCCGCTGACTTTCCACCCCGCGAACGGAGTGCTTTTTCCGTTTGAAACGAACCTCTCGGGATCTATCTCGTACTCTGACCCCAGATCAAAAACCGTATAATTGCGGTACATGTCCTGTACAATCCCGAATCTCTTGCACGGATTGTCATGCATTAGCGCTATGAGCTTCGTCATCTCTATAACACCGGTTCTGACCAGATACGTGTACATCAGCGGGAACGAAATCTCGATTCCGGATACTCCCATTAGGCTGTCTTTCAGACCGCGGGCTTTCTCACTGGCGCTGTGGGGGGCGTGATCCGTCGCTATCATATCTATCGTCCCGTCGCAAATTCCGTCCAGAAGCTCCCTGCGGTCGTCGGGCGATCTGAGAGGAGGATTCATTTTGAACCTTCCGTCATCCTGAAGGGAAGTTTCATCAAGCAGAAGATAATGGGGCGCTGTCTCGCATGTCACATTCAGGCCGTCATCTTTTGCGTCCCTGATCAGTTTTACGCTTTGAGCGGTTGATACATGGCAGACATGGTAGGCGCATCCTGTTTCGCTGACAAGTGCAAGATCCCGTTCTATCTGTCTCCACTCGGACTCCGAACTTATACCCCTGTGTCCGTATTTCCGGCAGTATTCCCCGTCATGAATGTATCCGCCGTGAAGCAGAGAGTTGTCCTCGCAATGTGCGGCAATGACCTTGCCCAGAGACTTAGCGATGTTCATTGCCTCCCTCATCATGCCTGGATCCTGGACTCCTTTGCCGTCATCGCTGAATCCTGCAACAAGAGGCGCCAGACGACTCATATCCGACAACTCATGTCCGCGCTCTCCGGCGGTAATGGCGCCGTATGGAATGACGCGCACCGCCGCATCACGCTCAATTATCTCCGTTTCCATTCCCAGATTTTCCGGAGAATCCGGCACAGGGTCGAGATTAGGCATGGCGCAGACACATGAAAACCCGCCTTTCGCCGCCGCCTTTGTCCCGCTCGATATCGTTTCCTTATAAGAAAAGCCCGGCTCTCGAAGATGTACGTGAACATCTACCAAGCCGGGCAATACGACTGTGTCTTTTTCTGAAACGCCTGAAAATGACGCTTCTGCGGGAAAATCGGAAATGACGTCGGACACAAAGGACTTTTTTACAGGAAGTCCGTCCACGAAAGCCGTAATGTCAGAAAACCTGACTTTCATCCTAATCATCCCCCTTCATGCGAGATCCGCAAAAAAATAAGCTTTCCCCGAGGAAAGCAAACAAAGGTACGGGCATGCTGAAACGCCCGTTTTTCTATTCGTCCGCCGTCCTTTATGACCTCTCAGGATCACTTAAAAGTTAAGCTTGTTTTTGGTATTATATCACACCTTAAAACGATTTGTCAATCATTACCGGTTATGATTTCTCTCACTATATTTTTATTGCTTTTTAAAACTTGATAGTGTAAGATTAACCTTGACAAAGAATAAGGGAAAAAACTTGCAGACAATAAAGGACAATCATCAAAGGAGAATATAAAAGTGAAAAAATTCAGGATAGGTGTCTTTGGGACGAGAAGAGGGATGGATATAGGCTACAACCTGTACTCGCTGGGCTGCGAGCTCGTCGCCGTTTGCGATTTTCTCGAGGACAGTCTGACGAGGACGAGGGAACTCGTGAAAAGGGAAAAACTCAACACCGTGATCTGCAATGACTTTGACGAATTCATCAAGCAGGACATGGACGCTGTCGTTCTCGGAAACTATTTTCACGAGCACGCTCCATATGCGATCAAGTGTTTTGAGAAAGGGATACACGTCATCTCCGAATGCATAAGCAACAGCACGATGGCTGAAGGTGTAGAACTGCTCCGGGCGTTCAAGAAAAGCAATTCCATATACATGCTTGCGGAAAACTATCCGCAGATGGTGTTCAACCGCGAAATGAAAAGGATCAAGGACACCGGTAACCTTGGAAAAATCACGTATGCCGAGGGGGAATACAACCATCCCACCGATCCATATGACGTCGAATTCACAAAGAGCTATAAATATAAGGCGGATCATTGGCGCAACTACACTCCGTCGACTTACTATATCACTCATTCTCTTGGACCGTGCATGTGGATCACGGGTGCAACGCCGAAACGTGTTTCAGCATATTCCATATTCTGTCCCGAAACCGATCCCAATGCGCCGGTTTCCGGACTGGTCGGAGACAATACTTCGATTATCACTACACAGAATGACGACGGGTCGATCTTCAGGGTCACCGGTTGTTCAAAATTCGGGGGGCACCACATTTCGTACAGGGTATGCGGAACAAAGGGATCAGTCGAAAACTTCAGAGGAACTGATGACGAGATAATGCTCAGATACAACAGCTGGTCGTCTCCCGACGGCACCGAGATAAATCACTACAAGGCCGAGTGGAACGATCCCGATGAGGAAATGGCGAGAAACGCTGGACATGGCGGCGCGGATTATTTCACTGCGCGCTACTTCCTGAGATGCCTGGAGTCCGGCAAACAGCCCGAGCATCCTTTCGACATAAGATCGGCGATCGCCATGTCTTCGGTAGGAATTCTTGCCCACCGTTCAGTGCTCAACGGCAATGTCCCGTATGACATCCCGGATTTCGACCGCGAAGAAGACTGCAGACTTTATGAAAACGACAGACTCTCACCTTTCCCCGGCCCGGACGGCAGCGCACCGACGATTCCCTGCTGCTCACACCCGGATTTCAGACCGCTTGATTCCCAGCTTGAAGCTTACGCGAAACTATTCAACTGATCATTCGCGCGGAATCATCATCCACCGACAAAAGACATAAAAGAGTTGATAGGAGAAATATCGAGGTGAAACAGTTTAAAATAGGTGTCTTCGGCACCGGCAGAGGAATGGATATCGGCTACAATCTTTGGACCATGGGGTGCAAGATAACCGCAGTATGCGATGCGCGTGAAGAGAATCTGACGCTGACAAGGGAATTCGCCGAAAGGGAAAAACTCGACATCGCATTCTGCCATGATTTTGATGAATTCATCGAGCACGATATGGATGCAGTAGTTCTTGCGAATTTTTTCCACGAACACGCTCCGTTCGCAATAAAATGCTTTGAAAAAGGCATCCATGTCATTTCCGAGTGCATAAGCAACGGCACGATGGCTGAAGGGGTCGAACTGCTCCGCGCGTTCAAGAAAAGCAACTGCATATACATGCTTGCGGAAAACTACCCGCAGATGATCTTCAACAGGGAAATGCGCAGGATCAAAGACTCCGGTACTCTCGGCAAGATCCTTTATGCGGAGGGCGAATACAACCATCCCACCGATGTGTATGACATCGGATTCGCGAAAAACTACAGGTACTATGAAAAGCACTGGCGTCATTTCAATCCCCGCACATACTATATTACCCATTCTCTCGGACCGTGCATGTGGATTACGGGCGCCACTCCGAAGCGTGTCACCGCTTACACGGTGTTCAATCCCAACACGGATCCTAATGCTCCGATCGCAAGCTATTCCGGCGGCGGTGTATCCGTAATAACCACACAGAACGATGACGGGTCTGTCTTCCGTGTGACAGGCTCAGCCAACTTCGGAGGACATCACAATTCATACCGGGTGTGCGGAGTCAACGGTTCGGTGGAAAACCTGCGCGGGACTGACGAGATCATGCTGAGATATAACAGCTGGTCCTCACCGGACGGTATCGAAATAAAGAGATACAAGCCGGAATGGAACGATCCTGATGAGGACAAGATCGTTAAAAGCGGGCACGGTGGAGCAGACTACATCACAGCGCGGATCTTCCTGAAGTGTCTGGAGACGGGAACTCAGCCCGAACATCCGTTCGACATCCGTTCAGCGATCGCGATGTCTTCCGTGGCGATCCTCGGCCACCGTTCCGTTCTCAACGGGAACATTCCCTATGACATCCCAGACTTCGACCGTGAGGAAGACTGCCGGCTCTACGAGAACGACGATCTCTCTCCACATTACCGCTCCGACGGAAGAGCTCCTACTATCCCTGCCTCTTCGCATCCGGACTACAAACCGCTTGACTCACAGCTTGAAAGCTACAGGAAAGCGATGGGCATCGTGAAAGAAAACTGAGAGAATCCCAAAAGCAGCAAAATCCACAAATAACAGTTCCGGCGCTGGGATTACCAGCGCCGGAAAACGTTTTTTCATTTATTCAGATTAAATAATCAGGCTCTGCCGGAGCCCGGGAGAGGAGAACATATTCATGCCGGGAAAAACACAGTGCGAAGACTGCGAGCACTACGATTTCGACGAAGTGTCCGAAACCTATTCATGCAATATAAATCTGGACGAGGACGAATATGAGAGATTCGTATCCAAAAGAGTCTCGAACTGTCCTTTCTACCACGCTTACGACGAATACAAGACCGTCAGAAAGCAGAACTGATTCAGGACAGTTCCGCTTCAAGCATGCATATCCTGACGCCCTTCTCTGTGAATTTAGCCTCGTATTCGGTCATCACATTCTCCCTGGCCATTGGCGAGGAATGCAGATCGCGGGTATGAAAAACAGTCCTCATCCCGCATGAAGCGAGTTCCTCTTCGGCAAAATCGAAGAGTCCTCCGTTGTCAGTCTTGAAACGAAGCCTGCCTCCCGGAAGAGCTATTTCCCTGTACATCTTCAGAAAATCTCTGTGGACCAGCCTTCTCTTTGCGTGACCGGCCTTCGGCCATGGGTCGCAGAAGTTTATATAAATCGTCTCAAACGACGGACCGGTGAAATACTGTTCAAGATTTCCCGCGTTCGCTATGATAAATCTGACATTGTCGGTTTCCGCGCTCCTGTTTTCGGCCGCGTATTTTTCAAGGGCAGTCACCATCACGTCGGATATCATCTCCAACGCATAGAAATTCCTGTCCGGCAGTCTGGACGACTCGCCGAGAATGAATCCGCCCTTGCCGCATCCTATCTCAAGTCTGAGCGGAGCGACCCTTCCGAACGGAGCGTTGATATCTCCCCTGATCAAGCCGGGATCTGTGCAAAGGTATCTTTTCTGTGCCTCGATGCGCTGTTCGCCGTGCTTTTTTTTTCGGACCCGCATATTGCAATTCTTCCCCCGTTTTGGTAAAATGAAATGAAGGGTTCTGTACCTTTTCGGCGCGGATTATTTTACCACATTTCTCTGTCAATGACAACGGGAACGATGATTGCGGAGGTGATATCGGCTTTGGACGGAAACATGTTTTTCTCTCTGCTCGGCAAAAGGCTGACCGAACTGGGACTGAGCGAGCGCAAAGCACATGAAGAAATATCAGCTCTGCGCTACAGGTTCAAAAACGACGGCAGATTCGGCGCGCTCATCCGCAACGCCGGTGAGAAGGAAGTCAATCTCCTTGCGGAGCGCATTTACGCGAAAACGATCGTCAGATCAAACGCCCCGGCCATCAACGAATTCAAAAGATACAACGGCATAATGGAGGATATATCCCCGGAAGGGGCAAAGGCCCGGGAATCCGGGAGCAACGAGATCGTTTACGACGAAAAGCCGGACTACATAGGTTATATCTGCAACAAACTCAAGAAGATGTTCGACAGCAGCCCCGCGAGCAAACTTCTGCTGATAATCATTGTTCCGCTCGTCATCCTGCTTCTCGCGGCGGCATTCGTTTTATTCGCGGCCGTATTTCTGGCGCTTGCTCTGGTCGTTATCGGATTTTTCATTCTTGCCTGCGCGGTCGCTCTCGGAGGTACCGTGATAGTTCTGACCGGCATAATTTACGGATCGGTCAAGGTCTTCACAGGCAGCCCGGAGATCGGCTGGTACGAGATCGGCATAGGACTCATCGCATTGGGACTGACCGTTTTCGCGGTCGTTGTTTTCTACAATTACTCCGTCAGAATAACACCGGCTATAATCCGGCAGCTGGGAAGTCTGCTTAGACTGTTCATGCTCAAGATCTCAAGCGACTTTAAAACGGCGAAGGGGGTGTTCCTGAGAAGATGAAACCGTCATCTCTTATCTACCTTTTATTCGCCGTAGCGATTATTCTCGTCGGACTGTTCATCTGTTCTGCCGCTTCCGCGGCGGCTTCGGCGAACGGTTCCGAGCTTTTCAATTCAAAGCAGAATGACGAGGGCGATCTCGTATTCACGTATGACTTTTCCGCGGACAATGTCAAAAAGATATCTATCGAAACACTCGATGCGGATGTCATGATAGAAAAAACATCCGGAAGTTCTTATATCGAGCTTATCAATTTTGCCGACGGATCATACACCTTCTCCCATACTAACCGCATAGTCTCCGTTACCAACAATACAAATCTGTCCAGCATCCTTCAGTTCGGCACGAACGGGTTCCATTTCGACGGCCTCAGGCACTATCTTCGCGGTACCGTCGATACCACCAGACCGAAATCCGTCAAAGTATATGTGGGACCTGATTCTGTTCTGCAGCAGATTGCCGTGACTCTTCAATCCGGAGATTTTTCCATCCGCAACATTTCCGTCCAGTGCGATTACGATATAAGCGTCACGGACGGCAAGACATCCGTATTATCTCTTTATAACGCCGGAAGCCTGAAATTCGAGGGTAGCAACTCCGATCTGGAGATCAAGAACGCCGACTGCGACATATTCAGAGGTTCTCTGCACAACGGAAGCATAACCGCGGACAACTTCAGGGCTTCATCATCGCTTTTCGCCAACACGGACGCGGGCAGCATCAAGCTCAGCCTTCTGACTCCGCTGACGGAATTCAAGTCATCCATCAACTCCGTCAAAGGCAATGTGTCAATAAACGGCAGTGTTTACGAGAACGGATACAACGATGCTGTCGAAAAAAATGAAGATTACAATTTCGAGATCAAAGTCAACACTGGCGACATCATACTAATGACAAAATAGTTGCTCCTTTGGGGTGAAAACAGATAATGACGATAGATATTTCACCGGTCACCACGTCAAGAACAGATTCGCTCGCGATCTCCTGCGTCTATGCGGAGGAAAGCCGAGGCGTTTTCGAAGACTGTCTGTCAGGCGCCTCCATCTCTTCGGATGTTGAAATCTCGGGAAGCGTTGACGACAACGGCGGCTGCATCACGCTCAGGATCAGCGTCCGGTTCGGCTACGGGGGAGAATGCGCAAGATGCCTTGATCCCGTCAGCGGATCATTCGACGCGCTGATAGAACGGACTGTCATCACAGATCCGGAGATCCCCGAAGAAACGGATGAGGATTATGTATCCGCTCCGGACGGGAAGCTTGATCTTGACGCAGTGATTCTGGAAGAACTCCTTCTCACGTTCCCCACAAAACTTCTTTGTTCAGAGTCCTGTCCCGGCATTTGCCCGAAATGCGGAAGGAAGAAAAAGGACGGGGAATGCGGATGCGATAAAAAAGAAATCGATCCGAGATTAAAAATTTTAGAGCAACTACTTGAAAAATAGTTTTGCTTGGTGTAAAATATCTCTTACCTTGCAAAAAATCAGACGGCCGGAAGCCGACCGGACGACATAATCACCACAGCATTAAGGAGGTGTGAAAAATGGCAGTACCGAAGAGAAAGGTATCGAAAGCTCGCAGGGATAAAAGACGTGCCAGCAACTGGAAGCTTGACCTTCCTTCAATGCACAAGTGCCCTAAATGCGGAGAGTACAATCTCTCACACCGCGTATGCAGAGTCTGCGGCACATATGACGGGGAAGTAATCATCAAAAAAGATAAAAAAGACGCTTGAACCTTGTCTGGTTTTATAAGTTGAAGATTCATCCGGCGGAGCATTGAGCTCCGCCTTTTCCCTTTTGCGGACCTTTCGGCGCTCTTGACTTTTCCTTCACTGTATTATATACTTTTTTTGCTTGTGAAGCATTCACTCAGGCCTCTGTTCTGCCTGAACGGACAAAACCCTGTCATGGAGAAATGCGATGGTAACTATCACGGGAACGGAACCTGGATCCCCTTCCGAAAAAGCCGGGATCCGCGCCGGGGATGTGCTGATCTCGCTGAACGGCAATGAGATATGCGACGTCCTCGACTACCGTTTTTACATGTATGAGATCATTATCTCCGTAGAGTATTCCAGAGACGGCAGAGTTCTCTGTTCTCAAATAAAGAAGGGCGAATATGAAGATCTCGGTCTGCATTTCGAGACACCCCTCATGGACAGGAAGCACTCCTGCAGGAACAAGTGCATCTTCTGCTTCATAGACCAGCTTCCGAAAGGAATGCGGGAGTCTCTCTACTTCAAGGACGACGACTCAAGGCTCTCTTTCCTCCACGGGAACTACGTCACTCTGACAAACATGAGCGACTCGGATATAGACAGAATAATAAAAATGCATATTTCCCCGATAAACGTGTCGGTGCACACGACAAACCCGGATCTCAGGATACGCATGATGAAGAATCCGCGGGCAGGCGAGGTACTGTCATATCTGCCCAGACTTGTCGAAGCGGGAATTACGGTGTGCGCTCAGATAGTGCTCTGCAAGGGGATCAACGACGGAGAGGAACTGGACCGGAGCATGTCCGATCTGGCAGCGCTCTATCCCGGGCTCTCTTCGGTATCAGTCGTTCCCGCCGGACTGACCGCTCACCGGGAAGGCCTGTTCCCTCTTTCAGACTATAATGATGAAGACTGCCGTAAAATCCTCCGGCAGATCGACGCTTTCGGCGAGAAATGCATCAAAGAATACGGAAAACGCATTTTCTACGCTGCAGACGAGTTTTTCATCAAAGGTTCGGTCAAGCTGCCCGGCATTGATTACTACGATGATTTCGAACAGATAGAAAACGGCGTCGGAATGGTAGCCATGATGGGCAGCGAGTTCGAGGAAGCCCTTGATGAGATAAGCAAGATGCCTGCGGACAAAAGAAAAGCTTTCGTCCGTGACGTCAGTGTCGTGACCGGGGTCGCCGCGACTCCGCTCATAAGCGGCTGTGTGGATCTTCTTCTCAAGGTCTGTCCAAATGTAAAATGCCGTGTATTTACCATCCAAAACGATTTTTTCGGCCGCAGCATAACGGTTGCCGGCCTGCTTACCGGAACTGATATACTCAACCAGCTCAAAGGAAAAGAGCTCGGAGATCTGGTCCTTCTGCCAGGAAGCATGCTCAAGGCCGACGAGGATGTTTTTCTTGACGGCATGACACCTTCTGACCTGGAAAAAAGCCTCGGAACCATGGTCGTCTGTGTCCCTAACGGCGGAGACAGCCTCCTGCATCTTATTCTGGGTATCTGAGCGAAAGACTGAGTGAAAAAAGGAATCACAGAAATGTCAAAACCAATCGTTGCTATTGTCGGACGACCGAATGTCGGCAAAAGCACTCTCTTCAACAAACTTATAGGCGAAAGACGTTCGATAGTGGAGGACATGCCGGGGGTCACAAGAGACCGGATCTACGGCAGCTGCGAGTGGGACGGCCGTGAAATGCTTCTGGTCGATACCGGCGGTATAGATCCCGGCAGCGAAGACGTCATCATCACACAGACACGTTATCAGGCACAGATCGCGATAGAAAGCGCGGATGTAATCATTTTCATGTGCGATGTCCGGTGTGCTCTCGTCCACGACGATATCGAGATAGCGATGATGCTTAAAAGAAGCGGCAAACCGGTGGTAGTCTGCGTAAACAAGTGCGACAGCAACGGAGATCCCCCTCCGGAATTCTATGAGCTCGGATTCGACTCCGACCTGATAGCGGTATCGTCAGTCCACGGGACCGGTACCGGCGACCTTCTCGACGCAGTGGTGTCCCTTCTGCCGGAAGAAGACGATGAAGAGCCCGACGACAGTGTAATATCCGTGGCCGTGATAGGAAAGCCCAATGCCGGCAAATCATCCATGATAAACCGGATGCTGGGAAGCGAACGGCACATCGTCTCGGACATACCGGGCACGACCCGCGATGCAGTTGACAGTCTTGTATCGAATGAGTACGGAAGATTCAACTTCATTGACACCGCGGGGATCAGACGCAAAAGCAAAGTGGAAGACAGCGTGGAATACTACAGCGTGCTGAGAGCGAAAATGGCAGTCGAGCGCGCAGACGTCTGCCTTATTATGGTCGACGCCGCGGAAGGCATCAGCGAACAGGATTCAAAGATAGCGGGGATTGCCCATGAGTCCGGCAAGGCCTCGGTGATAGTAATCAATAAATGGGATCTCATAGAAAAGGACAACGAATCCGTCAGATCTTTTTCTGATTCCGTATACAAAGAACTCTCTTTTATGACTTACGCCCCGCTGGTGTTCGTTTCCGCCCTGACCGGACAGCGTGTGTCCAAGATCTACGAGATGATCAATTCCGTCTACGCAGAATCGAGGCGCAGGATCACGACGGGCGCATTGAACGACGTTCTGGCTGATGCCATGAACAGGTGCCAGCCGCCGACGGACAAGGGAAAACGCCTGAAAATCTATTATATGACCCAGGTCTCCGTCAGTCCGCCGTCTTTCGTGGTATTCTGCAACGATACCGATCTGTTCCACTTTTCATATCAGCGATTCATCGAGAATTCCATACGCGGGACTTTCGGTTTTTCAGGGACCCCCATAAAACTTATAGTCCGTCAAAAAGGCGACGAACATCCGAAATGATGAGATCTGACCGGATGACAGCACACCGGCTCATAACTTGTAAGTTCCGAATCCCAGAAAGGAGCCATAGCAATGTTCGAGAGTTTTTCAGAATTCCTCTATAAAGGGTTTGTCGGCAGATATCTTGAGATAAATCCGGCCTCCAGCCAGACTCTTCTCGTAATTATAATGATCTTGTGTTATCTTCTGTCGATGATAGTTCCGTATCTTCTCGGCAGCATCAACACTGCAATATTGGTTTCAAAGCACAAATACGGGGATGATATCAGGAACCACGGTTCCGGCAACGCAGGCCTGACGAACGTTCTCAGAACATACGGGAAGAAGGCTGCTCTAATTACTCTTGCCGGCGATACCCTGAAAGCTTTGGTTTCCGTTGCTTTCGGATATCTGTTCATGGGATACCAGACTGCCTATATTGCCGCTCTGTTCTGTATGCTCGGACACATGTTCCCATGCTATTACAGATTCAAAGGCGGAAAAGGCGTGCTTGTCTCCGCAGCTTCCCTGCTTCTGCTGGATCCTATAACTCTGGCTATTGAACTCGTAATATTCATTATACTGGTTGCAGGAACCAAATTCGTATCTCTCGGTTCCATAATGGCCGCTCTTCTTATGCCTCTCATTCTGAACCGCATAGCCAATATGACAGGCAATGTTGCTGTAGCTCTCGGACTTCCTGCCATAATCTCGATCATAATGGCTGTTTTGGTCGTATTTATGCACCGCAAAAACATCAAAAGACTGCTGAACGGTACCGAAAACAAGATTTCATTCAAAAAGAAAGCCGAAAGCAGCGATGGAAGCGAGTCCCCGGAGGAGGGGAACAACGATGATAAATGACGAAATCTATCTGTCTGACATACCGGCTGAAGCCAGGATCAGGCTTGAAAAACTGAAGTCCCTCTGCTCGGGCTTAAAAGAGAAACCCGAACGCACCGGCTTTACAAACTGTCACATTCATACGGCATATTCATTTTCGCCGTACTTTCCCTCTGACGCGGTATGGAACGCGTACACATCCGGACTGGCCACTGCAGGGATCATGGATCACGATTCCATATCCGGCGCGCGCGAATTCATTCTGGCGGGAAGGATAGTCGGACTGCCGGTCACGATAGGGGTCGAATGCAGAGTTCGGACCGACGGTACCCCTCTTTTCGGCCGCAGGATCAACAACCCCGATCAGCTTTCCGTTGCCTATGTCGTATTGCACGGTATCCCGCACAGCATGATAGACCGGGTCGACGGTTTCTTTGCTCCTTACAGAGATCTCAGGGGAGAACGCAACAGAAAAATGTGCTCCAGGATCAACGATATAGTATCCCGGTTCGGATTGAGTCTGGATTACGATAATGACGTTATTCCCATCTCAATGCATTCTTTCGGCGGCAGCGTTACGGAAAGGCATCTGCTGTTCGCCCTTGTAAAAAAGATAGCCGACAGATACGGATCGCCTGAAGAAGTGATAGGATTCCTTTCGGACGGACTGGGAATCGGCCTGCAGGAAAAAGTCAGGGGCCAGATCCTGTCCGGCTCTCCCGAGTCTCCGTTTTATCTCTACGACATCATGGGAGCGCTTAAATCAGGTTTCGTATCCGAATTCTACGTTGATGCAGCGGAAGAATGTCCGCATATCAGCGAGATAACGAAGCTTGCCGATGAGATCGGCGCCGTTTCCGCGTACGCATATCTCGGGGACGTAGGCAATTCCGTTACAGGAGACAAAAAGCCTCAGAAGTTCGAAGATGACTACCTTCCTCTTCTTATGGATACGATAAAGGCGCTCGGATTCCGGGCAGTAACCTATATGCCGAGCCGCAACACGCCCCAGCAGCTGAACAGGATTATGAAACTGTGCCGCAAATACGGTTTTTTCGAGATCAGCGGCGAAGACATCAATTCTCCGAGGCAGTCTTTCATATGCAAAGCACTTGCAAAACCCGAATTCGCGCATCTTGCCCCTTCCGCATTCGCTCTGATCGCGCATGAGCTTATTTCTACGGAGAATCTTTCGCTGGGCATGTTCAGCGAAAAGACCGTTTCAGAATATCCCGACATTAATGACAGAGTCAAACATTTCTCGGAAATGAGGTTTTGAAAAATGGACAGCGTCATCGATTTTCAGTCAAA
>JAGDBK010000136.1 GCA_017959065.1 Clostridia bacterium
GTTCGTATTAATTGACAGAGAACGGAAACCGATTTATAATCGTCGGTGAGCACGGACTCAACAAAATGTATATTTCTTCGTCCGGTTCGGATTCCTGCGGCCGGTCAGAAGAGAAAAATGAAAAGGAGATTTTAAAATGAGCGACGAAATCAAAAAAGTAAGCGATGCTGATCTTGACGCAGTATCCGGCGGTATGACCGCATCCCTGAGAGCAGCTTATGCCTGCATCGCAGGAACCTATGGCAACGGCCAGACCCGTATCAACAATCTTCTCGCACTCGGACTCGATCCCATCGTTGTCCAGGGTCTCGTGAACAGCATCCTCGCCGGCCACGTGAAGGTTGCCAACGATGTTATCGCGGGCAAGTACGGCAACGGCCAGGCCCGTATTAATGCTCTTGCCATGGCGGGCTACAATCCCCAGGAGATCCAGAACCTCGTCAACCACATGCTCCTCACCTGATAGGGGCGGACACCACAGTTGATTCTGAACCATCTGCACCCGCAAGGATGCGGATGGTTCAATCGTAAAATCATCCTTTATGAATCCATTGACGAAAGAGATTCGCGGTGCGGATGTGATCCGCAGCCTTGCGGAGATCTATCCGCAACTTTATCTTACTCCCGGTCCGGATGGCGCCGAGACCTACAAAAAAATCGTTGAAAGCGGAGCCGCGTCTCCGGGCACTTCCCTTTCGCATTTCCGGTGCACCGGGGAAGACCGTCTTATAGAGGAAGTCACTCCAGCGGGACCGGTCCCCGTGATCACGCTGCACGACCGTGCGGATTTTGAACTGTTCCTTCAGATCATGGCCCACCGCTGCATTCCGAAGGACATTCCTCTTACGCAGGGTGCCGCGATCCTGGACGGTGTGATCAACTGGGAAAAGATCCGGACTCATAAAACCGAATTCTTTCTGAAGAACGGTCCGGATGCGGACTGGGGTGCGGAGTTCGACCGGTTTACTTCCGACAGGAAGAATTTCAAGGACGCTCTTGTGATCCTTTCCTATGGACCGTACAGCGCGGTCAGCGCTGAAAAAGCGGGTTTTTCCGATGAGGAATGGCTGCGGCTCTCCCACATTATACGAAAGACCCATGAGTGCACCCATTTTATCTGCCGAAGGCTTTTCCCCGACAAGAAAGAACCCGTCTGGGACGAGCTGGTGGCGGATGCGGCCGGTATATTTGCCGCATTCGGCAGCTTCGATGCCGGATTTGAGGAGCTTTTCCTCGGCATTTGCGGCGAAGAGTATTCCGGCGGCAGACTTGAAAACTACATTGACGGAGAGGAAAACAGGCAGGACAGGCTCAGCAGCCTCGCCGGAAAAATCCACCGGACTCTGGCGCATTTTTCCGATATTGCTGAAACCTGTGATCCGTCTGATCCTTATGGATTTGCGCTCCGTCTCGAGGAGGAGATCGGATGCTGGAAAATAGTCTGAAGACACTATTTGACTTCCAGCGTTTCGAGCGAAGTTCTGCTCTGCAGAGCGTCATCAATGAAACACTGGATCGATATTCCGGTAAAGTCATCCCTCTGGCCGACGACGGGATTGCAATGGCAGCCGGCGGCGTCGGACCGGAAGACAAAAAGAGTCAGGTAAAGCCCGATGATAGATTCGGAATACTTTGACTCGATATACAGAGAATATCACGACAAGGTCTATGGTTATATCATAGGCCATGTCGGCGTTTCCGAGGACGCCGAGGATCTGTGCAGCGAGGTCTTTCGCAAGGCCATGGAGCACTATGATCCGGAGCGAGGCCCCGGAATCTCGTCCTACCTTTATACGACCACACGAAACACCGTTATAGACTTCTACCGTACCCACCGGGTGAGTTCAGAACTCACGGAGGACATTCCGGCCGAGGGCAGTCTCGAGGATCAGATGATCAATGCCGACACGCTCGACCGCCTTGCCGACGCTCTGAAACAGATTCCCGAACGGGACAGAGATATCATCGTTCTGCATTATTACGAAGGAAACAAACTTACGGAGATATCTGAGATGATGTCGCTTCCGTACAGTGTGATTAAACGAGCTCATAAGTCCGCTCTGAAAAAACTGCAGGATATCATGGGAGCAGCCTGAGATTACAGATAAA
>JAGDBK010000018.1 GCA_017959065.1 Clostridia bacterium
CTGCTACAACCCGTTTGAGTATATCCGGAACGATGACGATATTCTGAAACTTGTGACGAATCTGTTCAAGAATACGACGCCGAAGAACTCGCAACCGCAGGATCCATTCTGGGACAATGCTGCGCAGATGATGCTCCTCGCGCTGATGTTTTATCTCTATCACGAGGCGCCGAAAGAAGAACAGAATTTCCAGATGATCATGGAGATGATCCGCGAGGGAGACGTCAGCGAAGACGATCCCACGGTGACGTCGCCACTTGATCAGCTTTTTGAAAGACTCGGACAGCAGGATCCGACGCATATTGCGTATAAGCACTATATCGATTACCGCCGGGGCGCCGGCAAGACGCTGAGATCTATCCAGATAACGCTCCTGTCCCACCTGTCCAAATTCAATCTCGACAGTATGGCAAGACTGACGTCCTCCGACGATATGGAGCTCAGCCTGATGGGAGACAGAAAGACCGCGCTCTACGCCGTTATTCCGAATAACGATACCTCGTTCAATTTTGTCGTCGGGATGCTCTACACCCAGCTTTTTCAACAGCTCGATTACAAAGCCGACGTCATTGAAAAAGGCGGTCTGAAGGTCCACGTTCATCTTGTCATGGACGAATTTGCCAATATCGCGCTTCCCGACAATTTCGAGATTGAGCTCGCCACGATGAGAAGCCGGAACATATCCGCTTCGATCATACTGCAGAATCTGGCTCAGCTGAAGGCGCTGTATGAGAAACAGTGGGAGAATATCATCGGAAACTGCGACAGCTTTCTCTATCTCGGCGGGAACGAACTGTCGACGCATGAGTATATCACAAAGCTCCTCGGGAAGGAAACGATAGACACGAACACTTACGGTCAGTCGCACGGACGGAGCGGGAACTACTCGACAAACTGGCAGATTACAGGGCGGGAGCTTATGACACCGGACGAGGTGCGAAGGCTCGACAACCGGGACGCGCTTCTTTTCATTCGAGGCGAGATGCCGGTCAGGGATCTGAAATATGATCTGAAGAAGCATCCGAACATCTCGAGAACAGTAGACGGCGGGGCAGAGCCCTACAGCCACGAGAAGAGAGAGTACAACCTTGCGACTATCGTGTTTGACGAGGCTCTTCTGAACGCCCCGAAGATCGATGTAAGTGAGATCGGGGAGAACGATTACGTGATTCTGACTGAGGAAGAGATTTACGACATCCTGAGCGGCAGAACCAAACCGGCGGGACCGCCGGTCATCACAAATAAGGAGGAAAAAGGAATTGAAGAAATCATCCGCAAAGAATCAGCTGAAGGAGAACAGGACCGGACTGCTCCGGACGAATGATGTGGTCAAAAGAGGGTTTAAGGTATGGTGCGCTGCGGTGATTGCCATGACCGTGCTCGGCATGACTGCCGTCACTGTGTCCGCGACAGGCGGAGATCCGCTGACTGTTGTCAACAACCTGTCGGATTTCATGTTCGGCCTGATCCGTGCGGTAGGCCTGATCCTGCTCGGCTTCGGAATCGTGCAAGTAGGACTGTCGTTGAAAAGCCATGATCCGTCGCAGCGGGCGAACGGGTTTCTCACGGTGGCAGGCGGGATCATCATTACATTTGCCAAAGAGATCCTTAACCTTGTTACCGGCTGAGAAGAGCGACTTTGGCGGAACGCCTTCCATGACGTTCCGCCCACGTCACAGGAAGGGAGGTGTTCATATTGTCAGACAACTGGGTAGTACAGAACCTGGAGCGGGCGCTTGAAACCTGGAATGAGAAGTTTGCTGAGATATGGACGCTGCTCACGAAGTCGCCTGAACAGTTCAAGGGCGGAGCGATATGGAGAGTCATAGTCAATATCCACGGTGCGCTGCAGGCAATAGGATATGCGCTGCTGGTTCTGTTTTTTGTGATCGGCGTCGTGAAGACTTGCGGCTCATTTGCAGAAGTCAAAAAGCCGGAGCACGCGCTGAAGCTGTTTATCCGGTTTGCTATCGCAAAGATCGTCATTACGAACGGGATGGAACTGCTCCTGAAACTCATTACGATAATGCAGGGTGTGATATCGGGCATTATGACGTCGTCCGGAGTGACAAGAGGCAGGTTCTCTGTTCTGCCGGACAGCATCGTCGAGGCGATCGAAGAATGCGATTTCTGGGAAAGCATTCCGTTGTGGGCGGTAACGCTGATCGGCGGACTGTTCATCACTATTCTTGCCTTTATCATGATACTGTCTGTCTACGGGCGGTTCTTCAAAATCTATATGTATGCCGCAATCGCTCCCGTACCTCTTTCCACGTTTGCCGGAGAGCCAACGCAGAATGTGGGGAAGACCTTCCTCAAGAGCTTCTGTGCAGTGCTGCTTGAGGGCGGGATCATCGTTCTTGCCTGTATTATCTTTTCGGTATTTGCGTCAAGCAGGCCGGTCGTGGACAGTTCCGCAGCCGCAGTCACGCAGGTGTGGACTTACGTCGGTGAGCTGATTTTCAACATGCTGGTTCTGACCGGAAGCGTCAAGATGGCCGACCGGATCGTCAGGGAAATGATGGGGCTGTAAAGGAGTGCAGGAAAAGTGGAAATAAAGATCAATAAGGAAATTCGCAACTACACGGAATCCATGTTTTTCGGGCTGTCGATGAGACAGTTCTTTTTTGCCGTCATCGGTGTAGGAGTTGCGGTCGCTGCGTATTTTGCCCTCCGTCCCGTCCTGGAAACCGAGACGCTTTCCTGGGTTTGCATGCTTGCCGCCGCTCCTTTCGTTGCGATGGGCTTTATCACATACAACGGGATGACGGCGGAACAGTTTGCCTGGGTCTGGTTTAAGAGTGTGTTTCTGGAGCCGAGGAAAGTGAAGTTTGAGTGCGACACTTTCTATCACGAAATAACCGGAGCCCAGGCCGCAAACAAATCATCGAAGAAGGAGAAGAGAGAAGCGAGATGATGAAATCGCTGAAGAATCTGCTGCATCAGGACAGAGAACAGTATAAGGTTCCGAAGACAGTACACGACTATATCCCTGTTTCCGGGATCTATGCGGACGGGATTTTCCGCGTCGGGAACAAGTATACCAAATCTTTCAGGTTTGACGACATCAATTACCTTGTCGCGAGCAAGGAAGACAAGGAATCCATGTTCCTTGCATATTCGGAACTGTTAAACAGTCTTGACAGCGGAGCGACGACGAAACTGACGATCAACAACCACCGGATCAACCGCAATGATTTTGAGAAGAATGTCCTTATGCCTGAACGTGACGATGAGCTTTCCGTCTATCGCAGAGAATACAACGATATGCTCCGGGAAAAGGCTGCGGACGCCAACGGGATCATACAGACCAAATATCTTACCGTATCAGTCGCAAAGAAGAACGTCGAGGAGGCCAGAACGTATTTTGCCCGGGTAGGCTCGGATCTGGCTGCGCATTTCAGTGCGTTGGGATCAAAGTGTACGGAACTGGACGCGACGGAAAGGCTTCGGATTCTGCACGATTTCTACCGTCCCGGTGAGGAGGTTTTCTTCCGCTTCGACCTGGCGGATAAGATGCGGAAGGGGCATGACTTCAGGGATTATATCTGCCCCGACAGCATCGAACGTTTTGATGACTGTGTGAAACTCGGAGACAAGTACGCCCGTGTTCTCTTTCTCAAGGACTACGCGGCGTATATCAAGGACAGCATGGTTTCGGAACTGACCGAACTCAACCGCAATATGATGCTTTCCATCGACATCATCCCGATCCCCACAGATGAGGCAGTTCGGGAAGTTGAAAACAGACTTTTAGGCGTCGAGACGAATATCACCAACTGGCAGCGAAAGCAGAATCAGAACAGCAATTATTCCGCAGTTGTTCCCTATGATATGGAACAGCAGCGGAAAGAGAGCATGGAGATTCTCGACGATCTGACGACCAGAGACCAGAGGATGATGTGCGCCACGGTCACACTGGTCCATGTTGCGGACAGCAAAGAGCAGCTCGATTCGGATACCGAGGCGCTGCTTACCACGGCAAGACGCCACCTTTGTCAGCTTGCGGTCCTTAAATTTCAGCAGATGGATGGACTGAACACGGTGCTTCCGATCGGCTGTCGTAAGATTAATGTGCTTCGGACCCTCACGACAGAAAGTCTTGCAGTTTTCATGCCCTTCAAGGTACAGGAGATCTCACACGCCAACGGGATCTATTACGGACAGAACGCGATCAGCAACAACATGATTATCGCAAACCGCCGGAATCTGCTCAACGGGAATTCCTTTGTGCTGGGCGTCTCAGGAAGCGGCAAATCGTTTACCGCAAAGAGTGAGATCGCCAACCTCATGCTCGACGGGGAGGCGGACATTATCATCATCGATCCGGAACGCGAATACGCGCCGCTTGTCAAAGCGCTCGGAGGTGAGATTATCGACATTTCCGCGACGAGCCGGCATCATATCAACGCTATGGATATAAACAGGGAATACGGATTCGGAGAAGATCCGGTGATCAACAAATCCGAGTTCATTCTGTCTCTGTGTGAGCAGTTGATCGGAAACCGCGCTCTTGGCGCAAAGGAAAAATCGCTGATCGACCGCTGTACCAGCATAGTTTATCGAAACTACAAGAAACGCGGCTATACCGGGACGGTACCGACCCTGAAAGAATTCCGTGCGGAACTGCTGAAGCAGGAGGAGCCGGAAGCTCAGGATATCGCACTTGCCATCGAGCTGTTCACCGACGGTTCGCTTGATACCTTTGCAAAGCGGACAAACGTCAACGTCAACAACAGGCTGATCTGCTACGATATCCTCGATCTGGGCAAGCAGCTTCTGCCGATCGGTATGCTCGTCGTCCTGGACAGCATTCTCAACCGGATCACCGCGAACCGTGAGAAAGGAAAGAACACCTTTATCTTTATAGACGAGATCTACCTTCTGTTCCAGCATGAGTACAGCGCTAACTTTCTGTTTACCCTCTGGAAGAGAGTCCGGAAGTACGGGGCTTTCTGCACCGGTATCACGCAGAATGTGGACGATCTGCTTCAGAGCCACACTGCCAGAACGATGCTTGCCAACTCCGAATTCGTAATCATGCTCAACCAGGCGACGACGGACCGACTGAAGCTCGCAGAACTCTTAAACATATCTGACACTCAGCTTTCCTACATTACCAATGTGGAAGCCGGCAGAGGACTCATGAAGGTCGGATCGGAACTGGTTCCTTTTGTGAACCGTTTCCCGAAGAACACCAAATTGTACAAGCTGATGACTACCAAATTCGGTGAGAGATAGGGCGGTGGTGATCAGTGAAGGATATCAAGACCAGAGAATCGAGCGAAAACAGCCCATTGTTTGACCGTTCAGCCGATCTCTCCTCCAGAATGAAAAGGGGTCTGAACCGTTTCGGGGAACAACTGCAAAACCTCTCGGATGACGGGCAGGTCACTCCGGACGAATATGCGGAAGAACAGATCCGACTTGCGTCAGAGGAGATCACGGAGGAACTAGCTTGCGATTCCAAAGATGCGGTAAAAAAAGCTTATGACAGAAGCAAACATCTTGCCGAGCGGATCAAACAGAAAAGGCAGTCGGGTGATACGATAAAACAGACCGAGAAATCCGCAGGAAGGCAGACATTCAAGACCGTCAAGAAGAACATTAAGACGGCAGGCAATTCGGCGGGCTCAACTGTAAAGTCTGCTGAGTATACTGCCCGGACCACGATCAAAACCGCAGAGAAGACCGCAAAGACAGCGGAGAGGTCCGCAAAAGCTGCAAAGAAAACTGCGGAAGCGTCTGCAAAAGCGGCAAGGAAATCAGCCGAAGCGGCAAAGGCTGCCGCTCAGGCAACTGCCAAGGCAGCGCAGGCTGCGGGAAGAGCAGTGGTTGCCGCCGCTAAAGCCGTGGCATCCGGTGTTAAGGCTCTTGCAGCCTCTATGGCAGAAGGCGGGTGGATCGTCGTTGTTGCGGTCGTTGTCATTGTTTTGTTTGCCGTTGTGGCGCTGGTGGTTGCATCGGCATTGCAGGAATGATATTTGATCGGATCGATAGTATCTTGAGAGTTGGAGGAAAAGAATCCCGCCTTCGTCAAATGGAAGGCGGGGTTATCTTCAGAGATTGTTCGGATTCTTTAAGTCGATATTTTCTTCGTGAATGATTTTCTGAACTGCTGTCGGAGCAAGATACGGGAAGATTCCACGCTTCATGGATTCTTCGCATATTGACTTGAAGGTCCATCTGCGTTGGCCATATGGCGGTTGTTCTTTTATCATATCCAGAATCGCGGCCTTTTTCTCAGCGGTCATTACAGGACATCTGTCGTATGCTTTTTTCCCTTTGGGATATATGGCTCCTTCAAGACCGAGTTCCGCATATTCTGCCCGAACGGTCTGGATTGTATCGTGAGATACACCGAGTGATTCTGAAATCTGTTTGACAGTACAGTATACGGGATTGGCAAAATCCGAAGCCAGAAGGACCTTGGCACGTGCCGCAGTTGCGGGCGGTTCGGTTTCGATAATATGGTTAAGCTTTTCTTTTTCTTCGTCTGTCAGATAGATAATGTATTTCGTCTTGCCCATTTGCGCACTCCTCTTAGACTGTTAATATCATACCACAATAAGCGGATAAATTCAAGATAAAATGATAATAAACAGCGCTAAATAACTATAGTCGGTGCATGGCCGAATCAATTGAAATGGAGGTTAATTGATTGGAAAAGGAAAGAGAAAAAATCGAGAAAAATGAACTGGTGGATATTTCAACAGTAAAAATTGATATGAGTCTTCCCGTTAAAGAGCGGGTCAGGGATTATGTCAGACAGATCAGAGATCCCTATCATTACATCAGCAATGGGATGAAAGTCACGATCAGGTTCGCTGGAAAAACGAGGCTTGAGGACTGTCTGAAAACCGCTCTTTTTCCAGAAGTCAAATAAAACGTCAGAATCGCACATTTGTCCAAAAGGAGAAGCGCGAGTAGAATAGTAATACGTGGGGAAGGAGGGAAGTTGGATGATTGCCAGCGGAAATATATCTGCGAATGTCGGAGTTTACCTCAGACTTTCGCGTGATGACGGAGATAAAGCCGAAAGTGACAGTATCAGGAATCAGCGAGAACTCGTAACCGATTTTATCTCAAAGAATAAGGGAATGAGGGTGATTGGTGAGTATGTTGACGACGGATACAGCGGAACAAACTTCAACAGGCCAGGCTTCATAAGGATGGTCAACGATGCCAGAATGAAGAAGATAAACTGTATCGTGGTTAAGGATCTGTCGCGCCTTGGAAGGAACTACATTGATACCGGACGGTATATTGAAAAAATCTTTCCAACTCTGGGGATCAGGCTGATCGCTGTCAACGACAATTATGACAGTTTTGATCAGAGAAGCGATGAGAATCAGATCTTTGTTCCTTTCAAGAATCTGATAAACGACGCATACTGCAGGGACATTTCCATGAAGATAAGGAGCCACCTTGACGTCAAACGAAAAAACGGACAGTTTATCGGGAGTTTTGCGCTATACGGATATGCCAAGGATCCGGACGATAAAAACCATCTCATCATAGATGAGTATGCCGCAGAAGTGGTGGAGATGATTTTCAATCTGTCCCTAAGCGGATACGGAACCGCAAAGATTGCTGAAAAGCTGAACGAGCTCGGTATCCAGCCTCCGTATGACTATAAAAGAAAGTGCGGGCTCAATTTCGACAGTGGATTCAAATCGAAGGACAATGTAAAATGGTGTCCGGAAAGCGTAAACCGTGTTCTGAAGAATGAAATGTACACCGGGAAGATGATACAGGGAAAGACACGCAAGATCAATTACAAGGTTCCGAAGAGCGTTCCGGTCGACAAGGGTTCATGGATTTGTGTCGTCGGAACACACGATGCCATCATTCCGAAAGAGAAGTTCGATACGGTTCAGATGATTCTGAGCAGGGACACGAGAACCTCCCCCGCAAAAGATAGAGTGTATCCGCTGTGCGGTTATATCAAGTGCGCTTCCTGCGGTCAGAACATGATCAGAAGAGATGTCAAAAGAGGGAACAACAGTTATTCATACTATCATTGCTCAACATACAAAAGGGGAGGCGGCTGTTCTTCCCACTGTATCAACTGCGGAAAGGTCGAAAGAGCTGTTCTGGACGCAATCAGAAACCAGGCGGTCCTCCTGGATAAGATCGAAAGGATTACAGAACTCGCCGACGCTCAGCCCAAAGAACAGATTGTCCTCAAAACGATCGACCGACAGCTTGAAAAACTGATTCAGGATATAGAGTATTACGGCAGATTGAAAGCAAAGCTTTATAAGGACCTGGTTGACGGCGTAGTTGAAAAGGCGGATTACCTTGATCTCAATGATCGCTTCGAACAATCCAGGAAAAACGAAGAATCGGCATATAATTCTCTTTTGGAAAAGAAAAAGCAGATTGAAAGCGGGGAGATCTGTCTGCAGCCATGGGTAGAAAAATTGAAACAATACAGGGATATATCAGAGTTGAGCAGAGCAGCGGTCGTTTCACTTGTTGATAAAGTGACCGTCAGCGATTCAAAAGGATTTGATATCGTTTTTATGTTCGACGATGAAATGAAAGACTTAATGAAATATATTGATTCCGGGGACAGGACCGGGGAGGAAGAGTAATGATTTGCGCGAGCTATACTAGATGCGAAGCACCCGAATCCGGGAGACCGTCTCTCTTGGAACAGGGCAGGATGATAGCTGATTATGCTAAGAAAAAGGGACTGACTATTACTGAGAAGTACTCGGACAGGGAAGAAGACGATAATGCTGAAAAAGCGTTTTTGTCTTTGAAGCAGGACGGAATTGGCAGGAAGTATGAGTGTGTGGTGTTTGCCTCGGTGTACTGTTTCGGAAAGACTTTCTTTATTGCAGAAGACCTGCTGCTCCGCGTTTTTGTCCCGGTAGGGATACACTTTGTATCCGTCGAGGATGATTTCTGTTCTTTCGAACACAGCAGAGACGAAACGCTGGCATTTCTGAGAGCGAAAAGAAGAAATTATTTTGCTATGAAGTCCCCGTTGAAAGACAAGTACTGCGCCGGAGTGAAACGCTCCCAACAGACAAAATACGGTTATAAACGAGTAGAAGGCGATATTGATAGGCTGGAAATAGATCCTGTCGCAGAGCCGGTTGTCCGTGAGATTTTCAAAATGGCGTCAGAGGGGATTTCTTATTCGAGAATCAGTTCCATCCTGAATTCCAGAGGGGTAATGTCCAATAGGGCCAGGCTAAATCAGTTGTACGGAAAAGAAGATGAAACGGATGGCCAATGGCGGAACAGTTCGATTTTCAAAATCCTGAATGATCCGGTATACCACGGGGAATGGAAGTGTTTTCAGGACGGAAAAGAAACTATCCGCCTTTGTCCGGCTTATATTTCAAGGGAAGAACAAGATGTCATAATACTTGCAAACACAAGGAAGCAGCATGGTCCAAAACTCGAAGACATTTTCAAGCACTTTGTTTTTGATGAGGAGACCGGAACGGAACTCGTTACCTGCTATTCAAAAAAAGAAGGTACCAGTACTTACAGGTTTTTTGACAAGAATAAGAAAACAATAAAGAATAAAACTGTGGTCGTCACATGTTCGGAGCTTAATCAAATAGTGGTAGACCGGATACTTGAAGAAAAGCGGGAGGCAGAAGAAGCGGCAGACTTTTTGGATTCGGAAGCAGGAACTATCTGTGTAAGAAATCAACTGTTGCAATGTAAATCAGAAGCCGCCGTCGTCTTTAAGGAGCTGGTCAGTGTGGTCGATCGGATTGCAGTCAGCGAGGATGAACCATCAGAAGAGGATTTAATGCTGTCTGCGAAGGCCGATAAAATCGAGGCGGAACTGGAATTGCTGTCTGACTGGTTTGACCAAAAGAAAAAAACCTTAAGCGTGAACAATCTGTGGCTCAGACGTTACATGACATTTGAGAAGAAGGAACTCGCAACGAAGCAGGAGATCAGTGAGTATGTTGACAGGATCGTATTTGATCGCTACGGAAACTGCCGGATAGAGCTTCTGTTTCAGGACGAGAAAAAAGCGCTCAAGAATCTGATGGGAGAAAGAGGGGAGCAGATATGCCGAGGAAAAGCAGAAGACAGCTGACCGTTGAAGTAGCGCCTGTTGAAATTTTGCCTGAAATACGAGAAGCATCGAAAACCGTGGCGGCGGGATACGTCCGCATTTCCGGAGACAGCAGGGAAACTGATTCTGTTGAAACGCAGAAGCTGATGATCGCCCAGTATGTCGAAGATCATCCTGAATTTGAACTGGCGGATTTCTATGTCGATGACGGGTTTTCCGGAACCACTTTTGAGCGGCCGGCTTTCCACAGACTGATGGATGACATCCGGCATGGGTTAATCCAGTGTATTATAGTGAAGGATCTGTCCCGTTTCGGCCGCAACTACATTGAGACAGGGTATTATATCGAAACGCTGCTCCCTCAGTTGAACATCAGGCTTTTATCGATCAATGACCGGTTTGACAGCTCCAGAGAAGAAGATGTGACGGGCATAAGGCTCCCGATAAAGAATATGATTAATTCTCTGTATGCCAGAGATATTTCAAAGAAACGAAGTCACACGCATGATATTCAGTTTCAAACGGGGACATATAAGTATCGCGAGGGGACATACGGATATATACTGGATCGGAAAAACAATGTGCTTGTTGAGGATCCTTTGACCTCCGGGATCATAAAGATTATTTTCAGATTGTTTTTGAAGGGAAAGACCGCATCAGAGATTGCGCGGCTCTTAAATCTGGCTGATGCGGAAATACCCACCGCAGCGAAATACCGGCTCGAGAAGAAGGTGGACAGGTGTAATTCCAATGAATGGACTGCCACTGCGGTTAGGCGAATTCTTCAGTTGCCTACATATACCGGTGATACGGTTTACGGGAGGACCCGCAGAAGAATGGGAGAACAGATACAGACCAGGCACGCCCCAAAGGAGTACCAGACAACTGTCCCTAACACACATGTGCCGCTGGTTTCCCATAGAGATTTCATGAGGGCTGAAGAAATCATAAAAAGTCGAACCAACAAGGGCTTATCAAAAGAACTGGAGGAATCCCGTGTTTTGCTAAATAACTTATTCGGAGGTAAAGTCAGATGTCGTGAGTGCGGCAGGATCATGCAGTATCAACGACGCGGCCATAATAACAGCAGGCGGGAGGGATATGCATATGCCGAATACAGTTGTATCCGCAACAGCAGAAAAGGATGCGGGAATGATATCAATGAAGATCTGCTGAAAGTGGTCGTTATGGATCAGATACGGGCATTCATCAAGACTGCTTTTGATTACAAGAAGATGGCGAGCGATTTGCTTGAAGGTGTTAGAAAATCCGGTCAGATAATATCAGTCGAAAAGAAGATCGAGTACGCAAAACGGAAGATCAATGAGATGGAAAGCACTCTTGAGCGGTTGTACACAGATTTTTCCGAAAAAACTATCGGAGAGGATGACTACAAAACCTTTCAGACACACTATTTGCGGGAAAAGGAAGAGTACCTTTCCAGGCTGCAGGAAAACATGAATCTGAAGAAGGAACAGAGGCAAATAATTGAGCGCTTTTTGAGTCTTGAACAGCATCTGGAGCCGTATTTGAACACCAAAGAATATGTTCGGGAACTGATCGATGAGCTGGTCGAGGAGATCCGTGTGGGAAAAGATAGCTCAATTGAGATCACTTTAAGCTGTGAGGACGTGTTCAGGGAATATCTCGGTGTTTTAGAGGGGGAAGAGAATTGACCAACGTCGGAGTCTACCTGCGGTTGTCGCTCTCCGATTCAGATCTCGGTCTGGATAATAAGGACGAAAGCAACAGCATAGAGAATCAGAGAATGATGATTCGTTCCTATATCGAGAAGAAGGAGGAGTTTGACGGCAAAGTAATCGAATATGTCGATGACGGTTTCAGCGGGACGAATTTCAACAGACCGGCTTTCAAAAAAATGATTGAAGACGCGAAGAAGGGAATCATCCAGGTAATAATCGTCAAGGATCTGTCCAGATTCGGCAGGGATTACCTGGAAGTCGGAGATTACCTTGAGCAAATTCTTCCTTCTCTGGGCATTCGGCTTATCGCGCTGAATTCTAACTACGACAGTATCAATTACATCGGGAAACCGATGGATCTGGATACCAGCGTCAGCAATCTGATAAATACGATGTACAGTAAAGATTTGTCCAAGAAGATCTCTTCATCCTACCAGTCGAGATGGAAGTCCGGGATCAATACCGCGGGTTCCATTCCTTACGGGTATATAAAGAACGACGAGAAGAAGTGGGAGATAGATCCCGTTGCAGGAGAGATTGTCAAGGTCATTTTTAATATGGCAGCTGAAGGCAAAGGAATCGAAGATATATGCAATTATCTGAACGAAAGACAAGTACCTACCCCGGGGGAGTATTTGAATGGACTGAAAAACGAAAATGCGCAGCAGTTTACGATTAAATGCAAGGAAATTCGTTGGGAC
>JAGDBK010000137.1 GCA_017959065.1 Clostridia bacterium
CGATGAAATGTATCTCGCCGCCGAACGTCTGTGCAAAAACGTTGAGGATGACAAACCGGTCGTAAAGTTTCTCTGCAAACTTAATTCTCTTCTGGAGTGCGGACGGTTTTATCTTGCGAAGCGTGACAGCGGCGTCATTGACAACTCCGGCAAGTGTCTCGGTTTCGTTGACGGGCAGAACATGTATCTGTACAAGTCACAGGCGCATCAGGCTGTAAAGAAAATGTGCGACGAACAGGGAGAGTCATTTTCAGTTTCCGAAAAGAGTCTGATCAAAGCTCTCGACGCAGAAGGAATAATCAACCGCGACAAAAACCAGTTCACGAAAACAGTTCACGTCGCCGGAAAGAATATGCGTCTGCTGGAGATACCGCTCGAGCGCTTCAGAGAAGTGGTGGAAAAATGTTCGTAGGGTAGTTTTCAAAACCAGTGAAAGCAGTGAAACCGGTTAACGGTCCGCGTCGCGTTAACTGGAATAACTGAAATAACTGGTTGCGGAAAGAATGGTGCAGCACACATATCTTTCTTTCAGCTCACAACTCAATTCATGTTTTCAAAAACATCAACGAAAGGATCTTTAAAATGAAAAACACAAACTCCAATTCAAACTCAAACAACACTTCCGCTTCAAAAACGTCTCTCAGTCGTGGCGCTCTTATGCTCGCTGAGAGAATGAACAGCTACGCCGATGACGAAAGCAAAGTCCGTTACGGCTGCCGTCTGTTTATCTCCGGCAAAAAGCTAATGTCGCTTGACATGAAGGCAACGTACAAATGCGTCACCGACGGAGACAACGCTACACTTGATGACGTGAACAACGCCGGCTGGCTTATGTACCGCATGGCGGGACTGCTCGAGTATCCCAGGTGCCTTGATGCATATTCCGTCTGGTTCGACTATGACTCGCCAAAGGCATTCAGAAAGAATTTTGAGGATCTGTTCTCTGTCCTGCGTCCCGTCGTTGAACGCGTAATAGACGAGAACACTGACTGGGAGAAGCTCCGCGCTTCCTTAAGGAAATGACCGCGGAAAGATCCCCCGGCACACCGGGGGGCAATGCATCGCCTTTGGCTTGCCGACAAGCGGCATACCTTCGGCAGTTAAAACGGGCAGAAGCCCGGACCCACTTCAAACGCTAAAGCGCGTACTGGGCGATTTAAGGCGCTTTCATCACGGGCAGGCAACTATGCCTCCGGGCGAAAGAAAAGCGATTGTACGCGGTTTTTGGCCCCGGTTTACGGGGTTTTGATTGACGAAAAAACGACCATAGAGAAAGGAGATTTTATGGGCAACAGAACAAAAAACAGAGTCATTTCAATACGTGTGACGCAGGACGTTTACGACGAGATACACGCAAAGGTGGAGGCCTCCGGTGAGAGTCTTGAATCGTTCCTGACCGATGCCGCGCTCGGGAAAGAGATCATTCAGTTTCCGGATCTAAAAGACTTTACGAAGGAACTGAAGGCTCAGGGCACTAACATCAACCAGCTTACCATGCTTGCGCACATGGGAAGAATACGCTCTCCCGGTCTCGAGAGCGCGGCGAATCTGTACGCAAAGCTGCTCACCGAGGTAAAGAAGCTGAACGAAAGGAGACGGCGCTGATGGCGACCATCACAGCGATAAACAGCAAGCACAGCAAGTCCCACGGCTCGCTCGGCGGCACTCTGAACTACACGATGCAGGATCATAAAACGGTCTGGGAGGAAGAAAAACTGGTCGGTACTCTCAACTGTGTTGCCGGTTCTGCCTACCGCGAATTCATCAACACCAAGCAGATGTTCGGCAAGGATGACGGGCAGATGTACTTTCATTTCGTCCTGGCGTTTCCGGACAGCGAGAAGATCACTCCTAAGCAGTGCCATGAGTACGCGATGGAGTTCGCCAAACGCAAGTGGAACAACTTCGAAGTGGTGGCCTGTACGCACAGCGACAACGACCATATCCACACGCACTTCATCATCAATTCGGTCAGCTTCGAGGACGGAAAGCGGTTTCACAGCGACCAGAAACTGATCCACGATCTGCATGAACTGAACGATCAGATGTGCCTGCAGTACGGCTATATGGTTACACGACGCAGACCGAAAGACGAGCGCGTAAACGGTATCCGACCGTCCGAATACCACTCCGCGATGAAAGGCGAGAGCTGGAAGATGGAGCTCCGGATCGCAATCGACGACGCGATGAAGTACGCGACGAGCCGCAGGCATTTCATCGAGATCATGAACAGCGAAGGTTATTTCGTCCGCTGGGAAAAAGATCGCAAGAGCATCACCTATACGTGTCCCAACGGCATGAAGTGCCGGGGCGAAAAACTGAACGAAAAGAAATATCTGAAGGAGGTAATGGAACGTGAGTTCAGAATCAGAAAGAACATCATCATTGGCACAGATCCGTTCGCAGATGAAAACGAACATGGCGATAGCGACGGACGCGCCGTCGACGGTAGTGCTGACGGACAGGAACTGGGGAGCGCTGAACAGCAGCGTGAAACTGCTCGGAGATCTGTCAATAGCGAATTCGGAAGTGCTCCGCAACCTGATTACGGCACAGCAGATGAAGGAGTATCTGGAGGAACAGATACAGAATCTGCAGTCGGACGTGAACGCGACGGAATCGAACGTGGACGGAATGCTGACGACAATGCAGGAAACGTTGAACAGTCAGTCGGACAGACTGAAGACGCAGACGGAGGAATCGATCCGTGCTATCTCGTCACAGGCTGGGAGAGCGAAAGAGAATATTTCCTCGGCGTTCTCCGAAATGAGGGACGATATGAAAAGATGGCTGAAAAAAATCATGTGGATCGCGCTCATACCGTCGGGGCTGGTCTTCGTCCTGGAACTGCTGCGCTTAATACTCTCAGCGGTCTAAGGCAGGTGTTCGGCGACAGCGACCGTCCTAATGATCCGGATGAAGATGAAGACGACATCGACAAAGAACTTCGAAGACAGGAACGCGCTGTTAAGGACGGCATCAACCTGGTCATGTAACACCCCACGTCGTGAATCACGACGTGGGCATCCCTCCCCTCTGAAACGAAGGCCAGGGGTAACGAAAGGATTGCGCGTTAATTAAACTCGACGCGGCAATCGGTTAACCATCCTCCCTGAAACGGGGAGTCGGGTTCGGATCATACCCCTTGCCGATGAAACGTCGGTAAGGGGTGTCCATTGAAACATATACCTGAGACATATTATCGGACAGCAAAATTGGAAACAGATTTGAAGAACAACATTGCGGGACAGAATTAAAAGAAAGAAAAAAGAGTTTAAGCGTCAACTATCCATTGTCCGTGTTATCCCGCGGCGCTTCAAATTTGTTTTCCGTTAATTCGGTGCGCGTCAGGCACCGGGAAAGAAAGGGTATATGACAGAACAGAACTACAAAAACTTCAGCGAACTGCCAATGTATATGAGCGTGCCGGCAATGGCAAAACTGCTCGGCATCTCAGAGTCTTCAGGATACGAACTAGTTCACGAAAAAGGTTTTCCGGCATTCCGTATCGGGTCGCGTATAGTGATCGAGCGGGACAAACTGAAAGCCTGGATCGACAGACGTATGCAGGAGGGAGTCGTGTCTTGAATGAAAACTTTTGATTATTTCGGGATTGTCGCTGGACTTGCGAGATCCTTTGTGATATTGTGTTGTGTCTGCGGGAGGTGCGGA
>JAGDBK010000138.1 GCA_017959065.1 Clostridia bacterium
CCTGCGTCCGGACACCGTTCTGCCGGAAACCGGGGAGGGGCGTGCGATTATTTTGCCTGATTTTTCTGACGGCTCAGATAGTTTTCGAGTATGATCTCCGCGGAGAGCGCGTCAACGGCGGCCTTGCGCCGCCTTCCGCGGGTATCGGTGTAGTTCATGATCGTGTGGGCCGCCGCGGTCGTCAGCCTTTCATCAAGATATTCCACGGGAAGCCCGGACATCTCGCCGAGAAGAGTCCCGAAACTGCGGGTCTCTTCGCATCGGGGGCCTTCTGTTCCGTTCATGTTTATGGGAAGGCCGAGCACTATCAGTTCCGTTCCGAACTCCGCTGCCTTTTCGGCGACAAGTTCGGCGGTCTTTTTCGGGTCTCTGCATCTTACGGAAGGGATGCCGGTGGCGAGAAGTCCGGTGGGATCAGAGACCGCAAGCCCTGTCCTGGTGTTGCCGAAATCGACCCCCATGATCCTTTTTGGTCTTTCAGACATTATATGAACCGCCTATGAAATCGTTTACTTCCGACAGCGTGGGTATCGACTCCATGCCGCCCTTTCTGGATACTGTCAGTGATTTGACGGCACTGGCGAATTTGACCGCGGAAACAAGATCGTGTGATGAAATAAACTGCCATGCGAGTGCGGCTGAAAAGGCCTCTTCCCCCGCGTCCGGATCGACAGTGTCGTTCTCAAACGACGGGATGATCCGGTAAAACCTGTTGTCGTATACGAACGTTCCGCGCTGTCCGAGCTTGATGATGTAGTGCTCGGACCTGATGACGGACGCTATGGTTATAGAAGCTCTGACGCAGCTGTCTGAACCGGAGGGAACGATGCCGGAGATCTCTTCGGCTTCTTTTTCATCGATTATCAGCAGTTCCGGTTTCCCGGCAGCGGCGAACTGTTCAAGATCGGTCCGGGACGTTCCCGCAGACATGTCGGCTATGACCGGGATGCCTTGCTTTGAGGCGAACCGGAGAGCTGCCGCCGAACAGGATACAGGTATGTCAAGCTGAATGAATACTGAGTCCGGATATGATGTAAACGCCTCTTCTATGTCTTCAGGTGACAGAAGATCCGACGCGCCCGGAAATTTCAGAGTGCGCCTTTTCCCGGAATCCTCCCCGACTACTATGGCGAAATCTGTGGGAGAAGTCCTCGAAGTGGCCATAAATCGCGTGTCGACGCCGTATCGGACAAGGAACTGCTTGAGTCTGGCCCCGTCCGTGTCGCTGCCTGTCTTGCCGCAGAAAAGAGTGTCTGCGCCCAGTCTGGCGAAAGCGGCAGATGCAAACGGCCCCCTGCCGCCCGGACGGAAAGACCTTGATCCGTCGTCGCTGATGGTCTCACCGGCCTCCGGAAATCTTGATACCTCGAGACAGAAATCGGACCTTATGGTCCCTATGGCAAGCATCCTCGGTTTCAATAGGCCCCCTCCTTTATCACATGATGCGTAAATATCCCGCCTGATAAGCGGTTCGGCGATTCTGTTATAGCACAAAAAGGGAAATGATGCAAGTACTGCCCGTAACTATGCCGCCCTTTCACTCAGGAACGAACTTGACCGTGAGGCGGCGGAAGGAAGAGTTATGAGTCCCGGATCTGTCGGCTCGGACGCGGAACCTCGACTGCGTCTCCGAGACACAGCGAGAAGATGAATACCCTGTCCGGATATCTTCCCATTATCTTCTCAAGCGCCGTGCCGTAGTATTCCAGCTGCGAGGAATGGCGTTCCAGAAGCTTTCCGGCCGCAGCCTCCGGATGAGCGAGTTCGTACTGGGTGAGCCGGTCGGTCTTGTAGTCGACGAGTGTAAGCTTTCCGTCGTCAGAAATGAAAAAGCAGTCGATCACGCCCTGTACCAGTAGACGCTCCCCTCTGATACCCGGATCAGCGGAGAACATCGAGGCGTCAAGGAACACGGTGAATTTCTGCTCGCGCCAGATCTTTCTGGCAGAGGCGATCTCGGAGAACAGATTCGATGATACGAACTTTTCTATTTCATCTTTCCTGACGAGATTTGCCATCTCCCCGGTTATGAACCCGTTTTCCAGAAGTCTCCCGAGCTCTCTGTCAACTCCGTGCTCGGCCAGATTGCCGAAATCGCAGAACTGCATGAACACGTGAGTGGAAGTCCCCGCCTCGGCGGCAAGCCCGCTCTCCCCGCCCGCGAACTGCGGCATGGAGCTGAGCGCCGGTATTTCGAAACTGCCTTCGGCTCCGATCTCAAACGCTCTTTCATCGCGGTCCAGAAAATCGGGATACAGTCTTGACACGGATACCTTGGCTGGGATCCCGGCGGTTTTTCTGTACGGGTATTCGAAATCCAGTCTCTCCTTAAGCATTGTCTTTACTTTCTCTGCCGTAACGGAATCGGTCTCTGTCACTCCGAGGTCAGAGCCGGGTTCCGGAGCGTCGGATCGCATCCCGGAAACGCCGCTGCCGATACGGCATACAGAAGAAACAGGCATTCCCGTCTCGAAGCTGAACCTTTCTAGCGAACCGAGGACTAGGTCGATGTATGTGTTCTGGTTCATTATCGTATGCCTGTCAAACGCTCTCCTGGATAGGAGTGCGCGGTCAGCTGTCTTTTCGGGGCTTCTTACACATGCAGTGACGAAAAGACGTTCTCTTGCCCGGGTGAATGCGACATAAAGGATCCTCAGTTCCTCCTCGCGCGCTTTGTCGTGCAGCCTTGAGGATACCGCTCTGTGCGGCGAAGTCCGCTTTTTGGCAAAATGACCTTTTACCCTGAGGTTCATGCCTATCCCCATCTCCTGATCGAACACTATGGGACTGCGGAGATCGCTGTCGTTGAATCTCCTGTCGCAGCCCACAACGAAGCACACGGGGAATTCAAGGCCTTTTGACGAATGTATGGTCATTATCTTCACGCAGTCGTCTCCGCCTTCTCCCGATTCCGGCGAACTGACTTTGGTGTCGGTCGAAATGAGGCCGTTGACGTAGCTGATGAAACTGTACAGGCCGCGGTAGCCCCCGGATTCGAATTGTCTGGCATAGTCGTGAAGCGCCAGAAGGTTCGTTCTTCTGGACTCGTAGGTCCTGCCGTCGGCTCCTGTCTGGAGGAGAGAGATGATGCCGCAGTCCCTGTAAAGTCTGAAAATGAGTTTGTCAGACGGAGTCCCCTGCGCCATGATGCGGTATCTTTCAAGATCGGAAACGAGTCTTCCGGCTTTCTCTGCGATCTTTGCGGTTTCTTCAGCGTCAGCGCATTCGCCGCCGGTCCCGTCCAGAAATCCGAGTACGGAATCATATAGGGATCCGTTCTTGGAGACGGTTCTTATCCTGACGACCTCATCCAGTGTGAATCCGAAGACCGGTGAGATCATGACTCCGAGAAGGGAGATATCCTGTCTCGGATTGTCTATCGCAGACAGCAGACAGAGCATCAGGAGTATTTCCGGGTTTTCAAAAAACTGGCGTCTTTCCCGGTTCTGGGTCTTTATATCGCGGCGCGCAAGGGCATCCTCGAATCTTACGGAGAAGTCCTTGGAGTTTCTCGTGAGTATGGCTATGTCTCCCGCTGAGATCTTAGAACCGTCGTCCTTCGTCCCGGTTTTTATGAGTTCGTCGATCCGCATCGCGACATATTCGGCTTCGTCAGGCTCAGAAGACAGATCATCGTCCTTGTCCGTTTCCTCCGGATCTTTCTGCCCGGCGTTTCCGATAAGTACGATCTCGGGCTTCACACCCTGTGGGGTGTCCTCTCTGCCGCATATCAGCCTGTCCTCGTCCCTGTAGTCCATCGAGTCCCCGGCCGCTTTCCACACGGTGTCGAATACCGCGTTCGAAAAATCGATGACGGATCTGTCGGACCTGAAATTCTCGCTCATGAATATAACTTTTCCGGATGAATCCGGAGCGGAGAAATCACGGCGGTACCGAGTGAAGATATCAGGCATTGCTCCCCGGAAAGCATATATGCTTTGTTTTATGTCCCCTACCATAAAGCGGTTGGTCCCGTCTGACAGCGCGGAGAAGATAAGGTCCTGTATTTCGTTGACGTCCTGATACTCGTCTATGAATATCTCGTCAAATCCTGAAGCCAGATTGGCGGCAGTCTCGCTCCGGCCTCCGTTTTCGTCGTAGAGCAGTCTGTATGCCAGATGCTCCATATCTGAATAGTCTATCGCGCTCAGTCTGCGTTTGGAGGCATCGTAGCGTCTCCCGAATTCGGAAATGAATTCTCCCAGAGCACGGCAGTATACCGCGCTTTCCTCGCAGTCGCTCCTGAATCCGTCAGACCCCGAGGAAAAAGCGGGCTGCAGGATCTTTTTGATATAGTCCTTGAACTGGGAACGAACTTCCTTGTATTCCTCGCATTCCGGGGACCTGTCTTTGGCCCTGACTGCGGGAAGGCGCCCGAAAGATACCCCATACAGGACTGCCCTGGCCCGGTCGTATCCTTCTTCTGCCGCGGATACTAGCGCGGAACAGATCTCCATGTCGGAGATCACCGCGGATAGATAATTCGAGCCACCGCCGCATGAAGCGAAGATGTCCCTGTAGACGCCGAAAACTTCCGTATAGTGTCTGCAGAAATCCAGAAGACCGTCCTTTATTGCTTTTCCGAACGGATTACCTTTGGCGAACGGGTCGGACTCCGCGGAACGTCTGTAGTTTTCTGCGGTCACGCTGAAGATCTTTTCTCTGTCGCGGTATCCGGAGATCCTGTCGTATATCCCGGTGAAAAGATCGATCAAACCGGAATCGTCCCTGATGTCGTCCGACGCGAAGCAGTCCGCAAACTCCGGGAATGAGATGTCCGCGAACGGGCAGAGCCTGCCCCACTCCTTGTCATAGCAGTCGGAGATCAGTTCGTCCATTATGCTGCGCTTCAGCACCCTCTCCTCGGCATCGTCCAGAGTCCTGAACCTGGCCGGAAGCCCGAGCCGGTGAAAATAAGGACGGATTATGTCAAGACAGAAGCTGTGTATCGTACATATCTTCGCATTTTCAAGAAGATACTGCTGCTTTCTCAGTCCCGGGTCGATGAACGCCGCTTTCTCAACCGCTTCTTCGATTCTCCCGCGCAGTTCGTTGGCGGCAGCTTTGGTAAAAGTCACTATCAGCATGCGGGATATATCGGTCCTGCCGGATAATATGGCATGTATTATTCTTTGCGTCAGGGTCGAAGTCTTACCGGAACCCGCGGCAGCGGATACCAGGACCGAGCAACCTTCGGATTCTATCGCGTCCCTCTGGGCCGCCGTCCATTTTTTATCTTCGATGTATTTGTTCGTCACTTGGAAGACCTCTGTTCTTTCCTGCTCTTTCTGCATACCTGATAGAATTCGCAGTATGCGCATCTCGGCCTGTTTTTGCCGTTTTTGAAATCTGTCTTCGGCCTTGCGTCGGCAATGCCGCTTTTCATCTCTTCCCCGATCGAAACGAGCGTTCCCGCGACCTCATTCAGCAGCTGTCCGAACCTCTCGAGCGATGCCAGGTTAGAACGTGAAACGAAACCGACTCCGTCCTTGTCTGCTTTGACGGGAATGAACCGGCCCGCGAGATCTCTGTCCATTTCTTTCAGAATTTCCGGATCGTCGAGGAACAGCCCGGATCGCTTGATCTCAGACTGTTCCCGTTCCGTCAGGTCCACGGCTTCTTCCCCGGATTCCAGAAACACTTTGGGAGGTCTGGCTTCGAAATACATTATTCCTGCCGGCAGTACGGAATCCGCCCCGAGTTTTTTAAGCATTTCCGCTGGGGGCTTTTTCCAAATGGTGAACAGATAGAGCAGAAGCTGAAGATTTATGCCGTCCTCGATATCGGACAGCGAGAATTCTTTGCTGCCGGTCTTGTAGTCAACCACTCTCACATATGCCTTGCCGTCCCTGACAAAAGTGTCTATCCTGTCGGCGATCCCCGAGACGGATAATCTTCCGCCGTCCGGCAGATCGAAAGAAAGCTGCTCGTTTCCAGGGATGTTCCCGAGCTTGTACTCAAAGAACGTCGGCTTGAACCCCGACTGGGAAAATTCGTCCCGGATCTCCTTTATGAGCAGCGCCGAAGTGCTTTTCAAACGGCTGAGCAGTCCTTCTATCCTGGCGGAACCAAGCATTTCTTTTGGGCATACCGCTTTCAGGTATCCTTCTATAATGCTGTTCGGATCTTCTCCGGCCGGGTCCTCCGAAAGGGCTTTTTCAAGAATGCCGTGCATAAGGACACCGGCATCGGCCCGGTCGAAAGCCTTTCTTCCTGATGTGAGTTCGAGGGCATATCTGCAGTAGTATGAGAATCTGCACTCGACGAACGTTTCGAGCTTTGACTGGTTCATCTGGATGACATCACCGAAAACGGACGCTGCAATATCCGGCCCGACCGAGCACTCGTCGATAATGAGAGGTATATCTCCGCCGTCACGGAGAAAAGCTCCGTCCTCCGCGAGCAGTTCACTTGCCGCGCGGTATTCTGCGGACCCTGTTCCGAGAGCAGGAAGAAGGTCTCTCATCTCCTCGGCGCTGTAGATCAGATCAAGCGCCCGTGGGGTCGGCTCTGGCTTTAAGCCTTTAAACAGATTCATGACAGCGTCCGCTCCAGCCGACGGACCGGAGTCTCCGGAAGGAACGGCGCAGTATGACACGGTAAGTCTTTCCGACGGAAGGGATACTGATTTGTAGAAGAACATCAGTTCATCGGACAGAATCTCGTCCGCTCTTTCCGAGAGAACGATGCCGGCTGTCTCAAGCTCGGTCTTCTCGATATCGGTGAAAACGCTGGGGCTTTTCGCGACGGAAGGGAAGACGCCCCTTTCGCATCCCAGCACATATGCCGCTTTTTTTCTGTCCAGCGTGCTGAGCATCGGAACGGAAATGATCATTACCGCATCCGAAGTCTGCGGTATGGAACCCACGGAGGTCTTACTGAACATAAGAGAGAGAAGCGAAACGAACTCTGCCGTGGTAACCTGCTTTGGACCGCAGACAGAGATCAGACGGTCGAGGGAATCTATTATGATGTTCCAGAGCTGGGCGGTCTCAGCGGCATCGGCCAGGCGGCCTTCCGCGCGGTCCCTTTCAACGTACTGTTCGAGTATGTTCCTTATTCCTATCTCAGTCAGGAAATCGAAAAGGGCGCGGCACGCGGATTCGACCGTGGGTCCGCTTTTCATCGAATCTTCAAGGCGGACTATGGGTGCGCGCATCCTTTCTCTCACGGAATTGATCCTTGAAAGTGCTTCGGCCTCATTTTCCTTCATCGTCTCTTTGAGCCCCGAGGGATTCATTGACCACTCAAGCTCTCCGCTGAACCCTGTTCCGCTGATGTTCCATTTTTCGCAGTATATGGAAAACTCGTCGCATTCTTCCGGCCCTATGCCGGCGAGGCCGGTCTTGAGATATGTCAGAACGTCTTCCCGCTTCCATCCGTAACTTATCAGGGAAAAGACCGCGAATATGATCTTGACAGGCGGTTTTGACATAATGTCGGTCTTTTTGGACATGTATGCCGGAATGCCGAACTTGTCGAAGGTGTCGTCGATTATTCCCTCATACAGACCGATATCACGTGCGACGACCGCTATATCCCTGTAGCGCAGACCTTTTTCCCGCACCAGCCTGCAGATATCGGCGGCTGTACGCTCCGCCTCGGAATACCTGTCGGTGCATTGCCAGAGTCGGATGTGTTCCGGCACGCCTTCCCATCTTCCGGCGTCCGGGATCCACAGGTTCTCCGCAAGGAACCGCAGCTCGGGGGATCTTTGACGTCTGCAGTCGTGAAGGAACTGTTCGCTGCACTTCACACCGCATTTTCTCGCGGCTGCTCTCAGGGCGGAAGCGGAATTATAAGCATTCCTGAACTGCGGCGCGGACGGGATGCCGCGGGACAGTCCGCCTTCGTCGCATGTCAGAGTCACGACAGTCTTTTCAGCCTGGGCTATTATGGAGGAGATAATCGAGATCCTGACAGGAGTGAATTTCTGGAATGAGTCTATATACACGGTCTTCCCGCTGAAGAAAGGTCTTTCCCTTAATACTGCCGCCAGCTTTGACTCGTCGTCTGCGGGATCCGAGCCGATCCCGTGCAGCAGGGAGTCATATGAAGAAGTGAGGTCAGATATATCCATGAGTTTTGCCGACAGCTCCGATCCGGTCTCTCCGGCGGCCTGTGCGAGCATTTCCGGGGTGATGCCGTTTCTTTTGAGCTCGTCGCCGGTGGACAGCATTAGTTCGATAAAAGTGCTGTCGCCCTGAAGACGGCCCATGGACCTGAGGTCACCGGACTCGGTGATCGCCCTCCACATAAGGCAGTTTCTCATACCGTCGGTCAGGTATTTGTGGGAGACTCCCCCGTATTTTCTGAAGACCAGATTGCTGAGCTTTTTGAAATCCGTAGCCGTGAACGTCAGCTGAAAGGAGGGGTCGAGCAGGGCGGAGAATTCAGTCTCCGTGGTGAGCGTAGAATCGCCGGGAACTATTAGTATCACTTCTCTTCCGAGCTCAAGATCGTATTTGATCGATTTCTTGATCTTTTCTGTTTTTCCGCTCCCCGGCATTCCGAGGATCAGTTCAAATTCCGCCACTTTCTTCCTCCTTTCCCTCAAGGATGGCCAGATTCCTCAGTATCGTCTCTCTTTTCCTCCAGGAATAAGCCCGCGAGGAAAAATCGCCTTCACTCATATTCTTTACAAAATCATATGTCAGATACGGGGTCCTGCTCTCCAGGAAAAAACTTATCTCGGTGTCTTTCACACCGGTATTGAAGGGACATACCTGCTGGCATATGTCACAGCCCCACGCTGTCCCGGTCTTTCTGATCAGTTCTGCTTCCGCGCTTGTGAGAGTCCCTTTTTTCTGGGTGATGGCTGAAAGACAGCCGATCTTTTTATCCGATGGATCTCCGGGACATGCCTTGCGGCACTTTCCGCAGTGCGAACATTCCCTGCGGCCGGGGACGGCAGACGGGATACCGTAATTCTCGCAAGGCATGTCTGAATATATTCCCCCGATGAAAACGAAGCTGCCGTATTCCGGAGAGATAAACAGCCCGTTGTCGCCGAAGAATCCGAGCCCGCTCCTCACCGCCGCATCCACTTCGTCGACGGGTGAATTATCGGCTGCGGTACGGAAGACGAACCCGGGGAAATCCTCTTTCAGAGAGCTGACGAGCTTTTCTCCGAGAATGGAGAAATACAGGTGATAGTCCCGGGGGACCGCGTAAACGGATATGTTCCTTTTCTCGCCTGACACGTAATAAGGTATAAGCATAACGAGAAGGCTTCCGTTCTCCCCGAGATCCATGCGTGACAGCTTGTCCTGCCTTATCACTCTGACGGACGACAGAGGAACGGCGGAATACCTTCTGATCTTTTCTTCGGAAAGAACGCCGATGAATTTTTTAACCATAATGACGGGCCATACCTCCGCGGCGCCGGCATGCGGAGGCCTTTCAAAAATCGGTCTTGTGTGGTATAATTATGAGCGGTCCGGCGGTATCTGCGTTCGGCAGAGCGGACCGATGATTATTCCGGAGGTTATTTGTCCATGGCAGACAGAAACCGTAAAAAGGCTGAATACAACGATCAGAGCATATCCATGCTCAAGGGAGCCGACAGAGTGCGTCTCCGTCCGGCAGTCATATTCGGATCAGACGGACTCGAGGGATGCGAGCATTCCGTGTTTGAGATCCTCTCAAACTCTGTAGATGAGGCAAGAGAGGGATACGGAGATCTGATCAACATAACAGTCTACCATGACCATTCCATAGAGATCGAGGACTTCGGCCGCGGAGTCCCAATGGGCTACAACGAAGCGGAGGGAAGATATAACTGGGAGCTGATCTACTGCGAGCTGTACGCCGGAGGAAAATACAACAACAACGGAGATTCCGCATACGAATACTCTCTCGGGCTCAACGGGCTCGGCGCTTGCGCCACTCAGTACAGTTCCGCATATATGGACGTATATTCGTATGACGGGACCAACTGTTCGGAGATGCATTTCGAGAAGGGTCAGGCAGTCGGCGAACTCAAAGTGAGCGAGCAGACCACCAGAAGAAAAAGGACCGGGACCGTGGTGCGCTGGCTGCCGGATCTTGAGGTGTTTACCGACATCTCCATACCATATGAGTTCTTCACGGATCTTCTGAGAAAGCAGTCCGTCGTTAATGCGGGTATAAGATTCGTTCTTAAGTTCGAAAAAGCCCCGGGGGATTTCGTCACATCAGAGTACAGATACGAGAACGGAATAATAGACTATATAAGGGAGCAGGCCGGGGAAAAGACGATCACACCGCCCGTATACTGGGAGCGAGAGACCAAAGGGCGCGACCGCGAGGACAAGGAGGACTACAAGCTGCGCATGCAGGTCGCCTTCTGCGCCTCGAACACGGTCAAGATGATAGAGTATTACCATAACTCGAGCCATCTCGAGCACGGAGGTTCTCCAGACAGAGCGGTAAAGACCG
>JAGDBK010000019.1 GCA_017959065.1 Clostridia bacterium
GGGAAATGCAGCCTAAGCGAAGAAGCAATATACAGGGTTGCAAACTCCCGGCTGGGCCTGTATCGCAGGAGTGCTGGGGATGCGATGAATTATCTGCTGAGCCCGAAAGTACTCAGTCAGAAAACAAAGGACCGACCGGGTTTGGTCGATCCCTTGTCGTACTATCTCGCAGGATGCACTTGAATATCTGTTTTGATGTAGCGCCGTATACCTGACCGGTACGTACGGTGCAACGGGAGGGAGGGGCCTAATCCCTCTCTACCCTATTTTATAAGATCACGACCAAATAAGGTTCTTGATCAGAAGACTGAACAATCGGATATGTCAGCCGTCTCTTAACGCATAAGTTCCAATGAGGTTTTAGATTTCAATTATGCTTGAAAACAGCTTTGATTTTTTTCCTGATCTTTTTATAATAGTATCCCGTTCTGTATTCTCGGTATACTTTTTTGCACTTTCCGGCCAGGATCAGTTTCAGGACACGCTCTCTTCTTTTTCCGCACGTCGTCGGCTTCCGCAATGCCTCGTTTCCGGAAACAGCCACAGAATAATCCACCTCCTGCAGCTCCATCCTTTCTTTCAGCTTTTCAAGAAGTTTGACCGCTTTATCCGTATTTGCCGTACAGACAGACAGTCCGTTCTTGTGTTCTAATGTGATATTTCCTTTCCTGAAGCCCCAAAAATCACCGATCGTAAAGTCACCGACTCTGTTCTGAGAAGCGTATTTGCAGGAAAAGCATTCTGCTCTGGAAAGATTGCCGTTGAGGTATTCCGGTACATAAAATTCATCATAACGGCCGAGAACGATAGTCCGGGTCCCGGAGTCCTCTGTGTGACAATCAAAATCGGAACAGATTGCGCTCCAGCTCCGGGCCTTGCTCCTGAACGAATACCGGGTAATCTTTCCGCCTTTTTTGTTCTCCAGATATTCAAGATAACGATGGAAAATCAAATTATTGGGCGTCCCGTGACAAATCAGATCAACTGTGATCAGGTCAGCCGTATCAGTGTTATCGAGCACGGATTTCAGAGCGTCAACCTGGCACGGAGTTCCGCTGAAAAGGACCTTTTTTCCGTCTTTCAGCAGATCCTTGACCTCGGAGTAGCTGAGACCCGCACTGCTCTGCACGTATTTCGATCCGCGGAGCTTATCCAGTTCCTCTTTGCTTCCCGCACAGATATGATGAACGTTCAGGTCGTCATCAAAAGCCGCGCCGAAAACGAAGCCGCCCTCTTCCAATACGATATCCGCCAGAGCGCCGAACACCCCGCCGGAACTGCTTTTTTTGAGGACCGTGGGATCCATGTTGACGGCGGCAAAACACTTTTGAGGATGTTCTGCATCCAGTTCTTCTTTTGAAAAGCGGCATGCTTTCAAACATTTTCCGCAGGAAATACATAATTCTTTATCGACCGATGGATACAGAAAACCGTAATTGTCAGGCTTGAATTCAATCGCTTTTTTCGGACAGACATTCAAACAAGCCATACAGGCACAGCAGTTTTCGGAATCAGCAACGGTTTTTGCTTCATTTACCATAAATATCCTCCGCTATTTCCTGTATATATTCAAATGCCAATTTCCTTTCTTTCTCCAGGATACTGTTTACTTTTTCGTATTGGATCTCCGGCAATGCCGTCTGACCTGACCCGTCATCGCTTTCCGGCTGAACGGCGTTCTGCAGGTCAAGAAGTTCAATAATTGATTCCAAGCGGGTGTTGCTTCTCTTTCTCCACTCTGATTTCTCAAGAGCGAATACTTTGAATTCTTTTTCAAATATCAGGGAGAAGCAGATACCGTGAAAACTGTTTGTCAGAACAATATCCGCGTGATGAATGTATCCAAGCCATTCCTGCGGCCCCAAAGCCTCTTTTTCCTCAGGACTTGTCATCTTGCCTCTGATGATGCTGACGACCTGTAATCCTCTTTCTGAAGCGATCTTCTGGGCGTATTCGCTGATCACGTCTGATTTTTCGCGTAAATAGACAAACACATAATTGCGCAGTGGGGGCTCTGTTTCCAGCTTTTCCCAGACATCCGCCGTCAAAAGGAGAGTAGGATCCAGATGCACGGAAACATTTTTGCCCGATAATCTTTCGGCCAGCGCCTGCCCGCTTTTTTCTCGAACGGATATACGGGAAAACTGCTTCAGCAGTTCTGATGCTTCGCTTACTCGTTCTTCGTCGAAGTCAACCTTGCCGAAACTGGCCGCATAAGAATATCTTTTGGCCGGTGCTTTGGGAAAGCCCGCGAAATAACAGGAATCGACGAGAGGAAGATCGTAGTTCCAGATCTGATCGCTTCCGACGATCAATGCGTCCAGTTTGGCCGCTCTCCTGCTCAAGTCATCAGGCTTTACCGCAGGGCTGTCGATTTTCAGGTACTCCTTCTGGAAATTTTCATACAGCCCCATTTTTTCTTTGTGCTTGCGCTCGAGCTTTCTCCATTTGTAGATCTTTTTCTTTCTCCATGTCCAGATCTTTCGCGGAAAAGTATCGATGCCGCGGATAAGTCTGAAATCTGCCCAGAGCGTGTTCTGGTAATTCAGAACGGATACGGAAAGCCCTTTTTCCTCTAAAACAGTTTTCAGTGCATATGCCTGAAGGACCGATCCGGGATTATCTATCCAGGAGAAAGTAAAAAGGCCCACTTTCTTTCTACGTTTCTTAGTCATTAAATCCAATCCGGAAATAATTATCCCCCCTCTTGTATAACCGAGGTTCGTTTTTCTGTCTTAAAAAGGCTGCTGTCAGTATTTCAGAAATACCGTTTGTACTATTTCACTCCGTTTTGCCAGCGGCTTCAGGACATGCGGAACTGAAGCAAGTATAGTAAACGACAGTCAGATTTTCGCGGAATACGGGATCTTTAAGGAATGAATTCACGGTGAAGGCAGCGGTTAACCGCGCTTTCAGCATATCTTTCTTTTTAAGATCCCTGTATATAGATCCGCGTTGAATCTATATAATGATTCAATCTCTTGGGCCGTCGGTCACGCTGCTGAAATCATAGTCTTTATAGGGCACATGAGCGTCAAAGACTACTCCGGTGTGGATCTGTGTCCCTTTGACCGGGGTCATATAGTCTCCGTACTGGATCTTGAGATATGTATCGTAATCCGAGGGGCACCATATCTTGATATCCTCAAACGGGAGTTCGACCAGATCAAGGAAGATCTTTCTGGGCCAGGTCATCTTTTCGTTGCCCGCTCTGAAAGACATGGAGTTGACCTCCAAAGTCGGAGATTTAACGCTGTTGCACAGATCCAGAAACTCGGAACACATTTTTAAATAGTCATCTTTTGTACGGGCTTTCAGCCAGGTGAGTCTGTACCTGATCCGCCGTAAAAGATCAAACTCACGTTTTCTGATCTTCTTGGGAAGCAGAACTTTTCTAACTCTGGATATCTGATGCTTCAGTTTGGAAACCTTTGAGATCAGTTTTTCTCTTTCAGCAGCATCATCCGGCAGTCTGAAGATAGGGAAAATATCGATGTACATCCCCTTGTTGAATGACTCTGGCATCTGCCTTATCTCAGCCAAAGTGGCCGCCGTGGTGTCACTGCGCCGGATCTTGACGTGCCAAGGCGAGTACAGATCATCCGTTTCGTGGGACTGGAAGAAATAAGGATCCTTGAATTCTTCTGGCCCGATCTCACAAAGCTTAAAATAATCTTCCTGAAGCATACCGATATCGATATCGTCGTCCCAGGGAATGAAACCCTTATGTCTTACCGCTCCGAGAAGTGTCCCGCCTACCGCAAACCATTTCAGACCGTGCTTTTCACATACTTCACGGAACTTCTGCAGAACATCGAGTTCTGCGTTCCATAATTCCTTGGTTTCTTTGCTTACGGTATAATCCCATCTGACCTCGCTATCCAAATTCATAAAAATCTCCTTTCAGCAGTTCGAGCTGTCTATAGTATTCAGGTCCGGAAATCATTGCGAACCATTTACCGTTTCATTTTAAGACGCTGCGTCAGCAAGCAATAATATCATACAATAAAAAATAACAAATGAGTGTATACTTGTCAATAGAAAAACAAGAGATAAAATTTAAAGAGGCATCCGGGGAAAACGGGTGCCTCTTGGCAATCATATATTGACCGCAGCTCAGATCAGTTTTTTAGCGCAGCTTCGAGTGCGGAAAACAGTACGTTTTTGTCGTCCTCTGAAAGGACCGCGTAAACCACGTATTTCCCGAAGACGCGTATCTCGGCATTGTCGAGCTTCGGCTTTTCGTTCGGCGCGTAGTTTTCATTGAATGAAAGTCTTGCGCTGTCGATGTAATCCTGGATTGCGGACTTCATTCCTTCTGTCCCGGACTCTTCCTTCATACGGAAGATGCCGTATTCGTCTATTCCCACTCCGCTGGTCTGGAACATCTCCATATAGTCATCGCAGTCCGAGATCGGAAGGGCCTGCTGGACGGATATGTAGTTCTCGTCGGCTGCAGAAAGGTTCTGTATCCCCGACAGGGCCTTGTTGACTGTTTCTGCTATGTCTTTGACCGGTACATTGTCCTTCAGGGTCCCCGAACCGCATGCCAGCATAAGGCCGGCTGTCATGGCGATAACCAGACACAGGCACGAAACGGTCAGTATGTTTCTTCTTCTTTTCATTTTGAACTACCTCCGGGTAATCTGGCTGCTGGAATTCTCTAAAACGGCTTTTGAGGAACAATGTTAGTTGAACGCGTGGGTGCGGATGTAGTTTAGTTCCTTTTCAAATCCTTTTTCGTTCAGATGGAGACCGTCGCCGTTCTGGTAGGACTCATTGAGATAGTACCCGGTGGAGTCACGGAGAGCGGTGGCCGTGTACAGGAACTTAACTCCGCATTCCTGAGCCACTTCCGCGACCCAGATGTTCGCAGCGTTGATCTTGTCGTTGTCGATCCCCTTGCTGGTATCGTATTTCGCGGATACCGGGAAGACGGACTGCAGTATTATCTTGGTGTCCGGGCTTGCTTCCTTGATGACATTTATGAGCGATGTGTATGCGTCCTTGAACTGTGTCTTGTTCATGAAAGACACACCGTTCACTCCGAGAGTGATGATCATCATCGAAGGCTTTTTGCGTCTTGCGGCTTCGGCAACGGTGATCTCCTCCTTGGTGTCGGGATAGTAAAGGTTGACGCTGGTCGCTCTGCTGAGAAGAAGGGTACCGTTCAGAGGAGTCCATACCTGAAGGGTATCTTTTTCGTCCTTCAGCATGCGGTATGCCTTCAGCCCGTATGTGGTCGAATCGCCGAGGAAGATGATATTGTCGATGTATTCCTGACCCGCGTCTTCGGTAAGCTCAAGCGCGGTCCCTTTGAAATCGGTGAAGAAAGTCTCTTCGGTGGGCACACCTTCGCGTGGCTGTTCATTTGAAGGCTTTTGCGTAGTATCTGGCGGAGTGGTCACAGGTTCCGCCGTGGTGTCATTCGTGCCGGTGGTCTCCTCAGGTCCGGTCGTGTCCCCGCTTTCCGTGGGTTCCGCCGTGTCAGAACCTTCAGTTTCGGTATCGGTCGTTACCGGGGGCTCTTCCTGACCGGTGGTCACGTCGGGAACGCGATTGTCCGTCGCGGGAGAGGAAGGATCTGACGGTACTCCGGAATCTCCGCGGTGGGAAGCAGAGGCCGCTATCAGGATTATGATGACCGCGAGCGCGGCGACCGCGATAAGAGTCATCAGCTTGTAGAAGAAACCGTCCTGATTGTTTTTGCTCTTATTGATATTCATAACAAAATGATGAACCCGGCCTTTGGCCGGAACTCCTTTTCTTTATGATGGAACATGCTCTGCGCCGGGACGTATTATATCATATCGGAACGATGTTTTGCAACATCACCGTTTTTTGCGGTCGTTTCTGGTGAGAGCCTCAAACTGCGGCTTGTAGTCGGAACTGTCGGATTCTTTGCGCTTCCTCTTTCCCGTGACCGCGATCGAGATGACCGCCGCCACCGCATAGCCGGCCGCAAACACCGAGACGAGCACTATCGCTCCGCGCGACGATGCCGACTCAGGGGTCAGCGCGAAGAAAGTGAAGACCACGGCTGAGGTCACGACGAGGAAATGGATCAGCAGCTTCAGAAGCAGCGGAAAGGATCTGACCCTGAAGATCAGATTGCACAGAGCAATAATAAACGATATTAGCAATATGGTCAGAATACCGTAGATCTCCAGTTTGACGCTGTTGTCGGCGATCGTTCCCGCCAGAATGTGCATTATGACCGAAGCGGCCGTGAAGATGATGCATGTATGGCATATGACGCTTTTGACTAGCGGCAGAATCTTTGAGCGAAACATATGTGACGTTTTCCCCCGGATCGGATTGATAGGATAGTATTTACTGATAGATTATCACTTAATCCCGCACAGTTCAATGACGTAATTGTAAACTTTTGAAAAAACTCCAGGCGCGGACGGAACAGGCAGACAAACAGCGCAGGATCATCGAATGAATATTTATGCGATTTATTCATTGACTTTTAATAAAGTGAATATTATAATTATATATATCTGTACAGTCCGGCCGGACGCTTTTCACAGTCGCGGGTGATGCCTTCACGGGACGATCTCCGGATTCCGAATCAGCGTTTGAGCGACGCTGTGCTGACAAATGACAGAGGGGGCCCGGCCTGTCCTGCTGCCAGCAGCGGGAGTGAGCCGATTTTTCATGAACAGATACAAATCAAGGGAAACAGTTTTCTGCCTGCTTTTCGAGTTCGGGTTCGACGAGAGCGCGGATCCTGAAACGCTTCTCGCCAACGCGGAGGAGTGCAGGGAGTTTGAGAGAAACGAATATATCGCGGCGGTGTTCTTCGGAGTCTGTTCCAACCTTGCCGAGATCGATTCAAAGATCGAAAAGTATTCGAAGGGATGGTCCAAGGACAGGATCTCGGGCGTATCTCTTGCCGCGATGCGTCTTTCGATTTACGAGATAGAACATGTACGGAGCATTCCCGACAGCGTTTCCATAAATGAGGCGATCGAGCTGGTCAGAAACTACGACGGCGAGAGCGCGGTTCCATTCGTGAACGGTATACTGAATGCCGTGATGAAGGAAAAGCCGGCCGACGGAAGCAGTGAGAACTGATGAAAGTCAGTTTCTTTGTCGGAATCGACACCAGCAACTACACGACTTCGGTCGCGGTGGCAAAGTCATCGTCTGAGGGCGTGTCTGTCATCGCGAATCTGAAAAAGCCTCTCGATGTCGCTGAAGGGCAGCGCGGGCTCAGGCAGAGCGACGCGGTATTCGAGCACACCAGAAATCTCCCTGAACTGCTTGAAAAGGCCGGGGAGATCATTTCCGGAAGCGCTCCGGCCGCGGTCGGGTATTCTTTCGCCCCGCGTGACGCCGACGGTTCATACATGCCGTGCTTCCTGCCCGGAAAGGCAGCAGCTTATGCTATGGCTTCCGGATGCGGAGCCGGATTATATGCTTTTTCACATCAGGCCGGGCATATCCGTGCTGCGCTCCATTCATCGGGAATGGATCCGGCGCCCGGAGAAAGGTTTATCGCGTTCCATCTGTCGGGAGGAACGACCGAAGTCCTGTCCGTCGTTCGTTCTGGCGGAGGTTTTCAGATAGACAGGCTCGGAGGTACGCTTGACATCAGCTGCGGACAGGCGGTAGACAGGATCGGCGTTATGCTGGGGATGCGCTTTCCAGCCGGCGCGGAGATGGAAAAAGAGGCGCTCGGGTCCGGCGGGAGCCTGAAAGACAGGCCTCCCGTCCGTGTTAAAGGGGCGGACTGCAATCTGTCGGGACTTGAGAATATGGCGCGTAAAATGAAAGAAGATGGAATGGACCGCGGATACATATCCGCGTTCACGATAGACTTTATCGGCAGGACTGTCGAAAAGATGACGGATTACGCCAGAAAGCGGTTTCCGGACGCAAATATCGTTTATTCCGGGGGCGTAATGAGCAATTCACTGATAAAAGAAAGACTCCGTTCAAACAAGAGTTTCTTTGCGGAGCCGGAATACTCCTCGGACAATGCCGCGGGGACGGCGCTTCTCGCGGCCGGAGCGTGGTTCGCGGACGGGAATGAGGAAAGAGCGCGGCGGGAAGGCCATCAGCTATGACGGAAAGCAGCGGCACGGTATTCACCGTCTCCCAGATAAACGGGTATGTCAAAATGCTCGTGGACTCGGACATGAATCTGTCCGATGTCTCGGTTAGGGGAGAGATATCAAATTTTACGAATCACTACAGGACGGGGCATCTGTATTTCACGCTCAAGGACGGCGAGAGCCTGATCAAGGCCGTCATGTTCCGGTCCAGCGCGGCGGGACTGAAGTTCGTTCCCGAAAACGGCATGAAGGTGGTCGTCAGGGGACGGGTCTCTGTTTTCGTCAGGGACGGAGTATACCAGCTGTACGCCGAAAGGATGGAGCCGGACGGGGTCGGATCGCTTTACGCGGCGTTCGAGGCTCTGAGACGCAAACTTGAAGAGGAAGGCCTTTTCGATCAGGAACGGAAGAGAAAGATACCCGAATTTCCCCGTACGGTCGGAGTCATCACGTCGCCGACAGGCGCCGCCGTCAGGGATATCCTGAACATACTGGGCAGAAGGTATCCGGCGGCAAAGGTCGAGATATGTCCCGCGGCGGTCCAGGGGGTCAATGCTCCGGCAGAACTGATATCGGCTCTGAGGGCCATGAATTCGCGCTCTTGCGCGGATGTCCTGATCATAGGGCGCGGCGGCGGATCGATCGAGGATCTGTGGGCATTCAACGACGAGTCTCTCGCGAGAGAGGTGGCGGCGTCCAGGATCCCGGTTATAAGCGCGGTCGGACATGAGACTGATTTCACCATATGCGATTTCGCGGCGGATCTGCGCGCTCCCACGCCGTCGGCGGCAGCCGAGTTGGCAGTACCCGACGCATCGGAGCTCAGGGACAGGATAAATGCCGCGGCATCGAGAATGTCTGGGATAATGACCGGGACAGTCGGTGCCCAGCGCGAAAAACTGAGGATGCTGGCCGGATCGAGAGTCCTTTCCTCCCCGGAGTGGATCACTGACGACAGAAGGATGAGCGTGCTTTCCATCTCGGTGGAGATGGAGAAGGCGCTGACCCAGTCATATTCATCACGCAGAACATCGCTCGGGGCGATCTCGGGAAAACTGGAGGCCCTGAGTCCGCTCTCCGTGCTTTCCCGCGGTTTCATCGCGGTATACGGGGAGGGCAAAAAGATCAGAAAACGGGCAGCGGAACTGAATGATGGGGAAAACGTCGAAATGGTTTTCTCCGACGGATCCGCATCTGCCCGGATAACCGGAATCAATGTAAGCCCGGAGGTGTCAGATGGCAGAGAAAAACAAAGAGAATGACGCAACAGGGAAGCTGTCATTCGAAGACGCTATGAACAGGCTCGAGGAGATCGTAAGACGTCTCGAGAGCGGCGACGTGCCTCTCGACGATTCGCTCGGCCTATTCGAGGAAGGCGTGAAACTGGTCAAGCAGTGCAACGGAATGCTCGACGCGGTTCAGAAAAAGATCAGTCTCATCACCGGGAACGGTGAGGAGGAGATCGACGCGGACAGCGTCGGAAAGTGAAAAAGGACGGATTTGTTTCCAAAATGCAGGATATTAAAGACATTATCGCGGAGATAGCCCGCATGACCGAGGCGGAACTAGAAAAAAGCCTGCCTGCTCCGGATCCGGACTATCCGGTCCTTTGCGAGTCTGAAAGATACAGTTTGTTTTCGGCCGGGAAAAGGATAAGGCCGGTTATAGCCGTCCTTGTATGCAGGATGCTCGGAGGCAGCGACGAGGCGGTTCTTCCTTTTGCCGCGGCGCTGGAGATGGTGCACTGCTATTCACTCATCCACGACGATCTGCCGTGTATGGACGATGACGATCTCAGAAGAGGGAGACCCACGAACCACAGAATGTTCGGAGAGGCGATCGCTCTTCTTGCGGGAGACGCTCTTCTTACTCAGGCTTTTGCCGTTGCGGCAGGCAACCGGGAAGTCGGTCCCGATCGTGCGCTGAAAGCGGTCTCCCTTCTGTCGGAAAGATCAGGGGGAGCGGGGATGGTCGGCGGCCAGGTCATGGACAAGCTTGCCGAGAACGGCAGCCCCGGGTACCGGACGATGATCGGGATGCACAGCAGAAAGACGGGGGCTCTTATCAGACTCGCGGCGGAACTGGGTGCCATTGCCGCCGGAGTCGGGGAGGACGATCCGAGATACGCTTCGGTCATAGAATACTCAAACTGCGTCGGACTGGTCTTCCAGATAGTGGACGATCTGCTGGACGCGGAGGGGGATTCCGTGGAGACGGGGAAGAACACCGGCCAGGATGAAAAGGACGGCAAGACCACATTCCTTTCCTTCATGGATCCGGACTCCGCAAGACAGTATGCGGATGAACTTACTTCCAAGGCAGTCGCTTCGGTCAGGGGGATCCCGGGCAGCGGCCCGCTGTGCGAACTCGCCGAAATGCTTCTCAAGAGGAAAAAGTAATGAGGGCGGATCTGTTCCTGTGCTCGACCGGACAGGCAAAGAGCCGAACTCAGGCTCAGGAGATGATAAAGCTCGGGACAGTCTACTGCGGGGGCACAGCAGTAACAAAGCCTTCCTGGCCGGTCCCGGACGGAGAGACGCTTACGGTCACAGGATACGAAAAGAAGTATGTCAGCAGGGCCGGACTCAAGCTTGAGGCGGCTCTGGACAGATTCGGCATAAACGCGGAAGGCAGGACGGCTCTTGACATCGGAGCGTCGACGGGCGGATTCACGGACTGCCTTCTTTCCCGCGGAGCGGCAAGAGTTTATGCCGTCGATGTGGGTCACGGCCAGCTAGACGGAAAACTTGCGTCGGACCCTAGGGTGGTCAGCATGGAAGGAGTCAACGCCAGAGAGCTCAGCAGCTCTATAAAGATCTTTGCCGCTGATATAGTGACGATGGACGTTTCATTTATTTCCCAGACCCTCATAATCCCGGAGATAGTTCCGTTCTGTTCCGGGAGCACGGTATTCGTTTCCCTCATCAAGCCACAGTTCGAGTCGGGAAAGGAGAACGTTGGGCGCGGTGGGATAGTCAGAGACCCCGTCGCGCACCGGAACGCGGTCGGACGGGTCATGGAGTGCGCTGCGCGGGAAGGTTTCTTTCCAGTGGGCGCAATGAGGTCTCCGATACCTGGCGGAGACGGCAACACAGAATTTCTGGCGGCGTTCTCATTCGGAAGACAGGGGACGCCGGATATGGACGGAATATACAGAGAGGTCGGCTTATGATAATCAGAAAAATCGCTGTGATCCCGAATTCGGTCAAGGATCCGGGACTCGAGCTTACAGCTAAAACGGTCAAGGAACTGCAGGGCACCGGAGCGGAGCTCTTCATGGAATCCGAGTATATGGACCGCATCAGAGAGGGAGTGACTTTCACCGGACCGGAAGATCTGGTCAGGGACGCGGATCTGATAATCGTTCTCGGAGGAGACGGAAGCATTATAGATGCGGCGAGAAGGTCATACCTTCTGGACATCCCGATACTGGGGATCAATCTCGGCAGGGTCGGATACATGGCGACGCTTGAGCCTGAGGAGCTCCATATGCTGAAGAAGCTGTTTTCGGGAGACTTTTCGATAGACGAGAGGATAATGCTTTCAGCGACGGTCTGCGGTCCGGACCGGAGTCCCGAAACGACTCCCCCGGCGCTGAACGATATCGTTCTTACGCGCGGCGAGCTGTCAAGAATGATAGACATAGAACTCCTCTGCTCAGGGGAACTTGCCGGGCATTACCGTGCGGACGGCCTGATATTCTCGACTCCGACCGGCTCGACTGCTTACTCGATGTCTGCCGGAGGACCCGTCCTCGATACCGCACTCGACGCGGTCGCAGTCACACCGATCTGCCCGCACTATCTGAATTCGAGGCCCATGGTATTTGCGGGAGGTTCAGTTTTCGAGGCATCCTGCACGCTGGACGCGGAGAGCAGATGGTTCATGACAGTCGACGGGAGAGACAATTTCGCTCTCGGCGCGTCGGACAGGATCAGGATATCGAAATCAGGATACAGCACGCGGCTTATAAACATGAAGAAAAACGGGTTTTATGACGTGCTTCGAAGGAAGACGTCTGAAAAAATATGATCTGCAACGGAGTGGATTTTAAATGAAGAACCAGAGACAGGAAAAAATACTCGAGCTCATCTCCAAATACGACATCGGCTCTCAGGACGCGCTGATGGAGAAACTCAGAGAAAGCGGATTTGAGATAACCCAGGCAACGGTTTCCCGCGACATCAGGGAACTCAAGCTGTCGAGAGTGATCTCCGGAAAAGGCCAGTACAAGTATGTGCCCCCGACGGTGCTCGACGTGTCGAATTCCGTCAGATTCAACGGTGCGCTTGCCGAGGCGATCACGTCCGTGGACTATGCCGGGAACATCGTCGTCGTCAAGACCAATCCGGGCCTTGCGCCGGCTGTCGCCACCGGAATCGACGCTCAGGACAACAATGTGATCCTCGGAAGCATAGCAGGGGACGACACGATATTCGTCGTTACCAGAGATGAAGAGTCCGCCGGGGAGATAGCAAACGACATCAAGAAGATGACCAGGAATCCTCAGTAATGCATTCGGGAGGTTCAGATGCTGCAGTCACTGCATATTGAGAACATTGCAGTAATCAAGGACGCGGAGATCGAGTTCGCGCCGGGGTTCACGGCCCTGACCGGAGAGACCGGAGCCGGGAAATCGATGATCATCGACGGACTCAACCTGCTCAGGGGGGCGAGGGCGTCGAGAGATCTGATCCGCACGGGAGCCGACAGAGCGTCCGTGACTGCCATGTTCGTATCGCTCGGGAAGACCGTACTCGAACGCCTCAGGGAACTTGACGTCCATCCTGATGAGGAAGGCTGCCTGTTCCTTTCCCGCTATGTTTATCCCGACGGTCCGGACGGAGTCAGATCCCAGATGAAGATCGGAGGCTTCAATGTACCGACTTCTCTGGGAAGAGAGGTCGGCAGACTGCTTATCGACATCCACGGACAGAACGACAACCTGATCCTTTCGGACAGTTCGTCGCATCTGTCGTTCCTTGACGAGTACGCGGGCAATACGGGTATCTGCGAAGAGTATTCCGACGTTTACGGCAGAATGATATCCGTTGCCTCCAGGATAAAAGAACTGAGAGCCAGGGAATCCCAAAGAGAGTACGAGCTGGAAAAGGCAAAAAAGGAAAACGCCGAGATATCTGCGGCAAAACCGAGACCCGGCGAGGAAGAGGAACTGGAAAAGCGCGCAGCCGTATTAAAAAGCGGCGAGCTGGTGCAAAAAAGCTCCTCCCTGGTATACAAGGCCCTTCTGAGCAACGAGAAGGGGGTCACCGCCTCTTATCTGATCGAAAGGGCGGTATCCGCGCTCGAGTCGCTGGAAGGCGTGATCCCGGAAGCTCCGGAGATGGCAAAGAAGCTGAGCGGGATCGGCTACGAGATCGAGGACATAGCGGAACGCGCGAAAGAGTGGTGCGGCGACCCGGACGCGGATCCCGCGCAGGAGCTCGAGGCTGTCGGAGACAGGCTCCAGCTTCTGTCGAACCTGAGAAAAAAATACGGCGCGACTCTTGCCGAGGTTATCGAACACGCAAGAAAGAATTCGGAACTTATCGGGGAACTTGAAAATTCCGAGAACTTAAAGAACGACCTTCTCGGCGAATATGCCCGTGAGCGGGAAAAGGCAGTCGATATCGCGAAAAGTATCAGCCGGTCGAGGAAGGAAGCAGCCGGCAAACTGCGCGAGGAAGTTCTAGGGGTACTGTCATATCTTGATATGAAGAACGTGGATTTTTCAGTGTCACTGAAGGAGACGCTTCATCCGGACGGACAGCTCAGGCTTTCGAAGACAGGATGCGACGATGCCGAGTTTCTCATATCGACAAATTCTGGAGAGCCTCTGATGCCTCTTTCGAAGACAGCATCAGGCGGAGAACTTGCCAGGATAATGCTTGCCCTCAAGAGCGTCCTCTCGGGAAAGGCCGGAACGGACACATCGGTTTATGACGAGATAGATTCCGGCATATCGGGGAGCACGTCCCAGAAGATAGGATTCAAGCTCCGGGAGATATCCGCCGGATCGCAGATCATCTGCGTCACACATTCGGCTCAAATCGCTTCCGCCGCGGACATGCACTGTCTGATAAAGAAGACGGAGTCGGACGGAAGGGCCCACACCACGGTCACAGTGCTCGATGATGACAGCAGGGCGCTCGAACTCGCTAGGATCATCGGAGGAGTCGACATCACGGAAAAGACGGTCTCGGCCGCAAAGGAACTGCTGGGGCAGGGCAGAGCGGCAGGGACTGAAAGATAAGAATATCAAAAGAAATTCATAATACCAGGAGAAAACAGATGGAACTATACGAGGAACTGACAGCCAGAGGCCTGATAGCGCAGGTCACTGACGAGAATGAGATCAAAACGATGATAAACAGCGGCAAAGCCGTGTTCTACATCGGATTCGACTGCACCGCGGACAGTCTCACCGCGGGTCATTTTATGGCGCTCACGCTCATGAAGAGGCTTCAGATGGCCGGGAACAGACCGATAGTGCTGATCGGCGGGGGCACGACGATGATAGGCGATCCCTCCGGGCGCACGGACATGCGCCGGATGCTGACCAAAGAGGATATAGACCACAATGCCGAATGCTTCAGAAAACAGATGGAGCGCTTCATAGAATTCGGCGAAGGCAAGGCCATGATGGTCAACAACGCCGACTGGCTGCTCGACATGAACTATGTTTCTATGCTGAGGGAAGTTGGGGCTTGTTTCTCGGTCAACAACATGCTAAGGGCCGAGTGCTACAAGCAGAGGATGGAGCGAGGGCTCTCATTCCTGGAATTCAACTATATGATCATGCAGTCCTACGATTTCTACCATCTGTACAAGACATACGGATGCAATATGCAGTTCGGCGGAAACGACCAGTGGAGCAACATGCTCGGCGGTACGGAGCTCATCAGGAAAAAGCTCGGCAAAGACGCGCACTGCATGACCATAACCCTGCTTACAGACTCTCAGGGCAATAAAATGGGAAAGACGGCCGGGAATGCGGTTTGGCTCGATCCGCAGAAGACATCTCCCTTTGAATTCTACCAGTACTGGAGAAACGTTGCGGACGCGGACGTCATGAAATGCATACGCATGCTCACGTTCATCCCGCTCGATAAGATCAGCGAGATGGACAGCTGGAAGGACGAAAGGATAAACAGCGCCAAGGAGATCCTCGCGTACGAGCTGACCAAGCTCGTCCACGGAGAGGACGAGGCAGATAAAGCCAGAGACGCGGCGAAAGCCCTCTTCTCGGGCGGAGGTTCTTCGGAAAGCATGCCGACCACCGAACTCTCCGACGAAAACTTCATCGACGGAAAAATCGGCATCATAGATCTTCTCTGCCTGTCCGGTCTCGCCCCATCGCGCGGCGAAGCCCGCAGGCTCATTATGCAGGGCGGAGTGCTTGCGGACGAGGAAAAGATCGGTTCCATAGACGTGTCTTTCGGTGAAGACAGTTTCAAGGACGGTCTAGTGATCAAAAAAGGCAAGAAGACATACCACAGATTCATCATCGGCTGACCGGAAACGCAGCCGGTATATCTCACGGGGAAGACGCAAACAGCCCGAGGTACGAAAAATGACAGACAGCTTGTTAATATTTACCGAAAGTCTCGGGGAGATACGGACGGCGGAAATGATGCCGCTTTCCTGCATCTCGACATTCAGGACCGGCGGTCCCGCCGATACGGTCGTTTTTCCGCGTTCCCGCGCGGAGGCGGTCAGATGCGTGAGGAATGCGGTACGGTACGGAAGCAGATATACCGTGATCGGGAACGGTAGCAACGTGCTCTTCGACGACGCCGGATACAGGGGCGCGGTGATCTGCACCTCCGGACTGAGCGGGATCTCCTTTTCTAAGGACGGGACCGTGACAGCGGAATGCGGTGTACCTCTTACCGCTCTGAGTTCAAGAGCGGCGGAGGCCGGTCTTTCGGGGCTGGAGTTCGCATACGGTATTCCGGGATTCGTCGGAGGCGCGGTATTCATGAACGCCGGCGCGTACGGAGAAAGCATCTCGGACGTGCTCTCGGGCAGTGATTATTATGATGCGGAGAGCGACGCGGTGGTGCATGTCGCGCGGGAAGAACATGGATTCGGATACAGGAAAAGCATCTACACGGAAAACCCCGGACGCATGATTCTCGGCGCGGAATTCACACTTTCTCAAGGCGACCCGGATGTCATAAGGGCAAAATGCTCCGAGAATATGGAATCCAGAAGGACAAAGCAGCCGCTCGAATTTCCGAGCGCGGGCAGCGTCTTCAAACGCCCTGAGGGTCATTTCGCCGGAAAGCTCATTGAGGACTCCGGCCTCAAGGGGACCTGCGTCGGTGGAGCCGAGGTGTCGAGAAAGCACGCTGGGTTCATAATCAACCGGGGTGGGGCAACCAGTTCCGACGTGCTGGAACTCATAAATCTCATAAAGGAAAAAGTCAGAACGGACGCCGGTATCGAGCTCGAATGCGAGGTCAGATACATAGGCGAAAAGGAATGACGCGGCTTATGCCGTGAATTTTGCTGGAGCACGGAGGGGAGAGTCATGTCATATTCTTCCGACATAAGAGAGAAGATGGCCGAATCCGTGCCGAAAAAGCAGTGCTGCTGCCGTGCCGCGGCTGACGGAATCTGGGTCTCGGACTCGGACAGCTGCGCCGTAAGATTCACGGAGACAGGCGGGATTGAGGATTTCATAAGATCCGTAACTGTCACCGGATACGGCCGTGAAAGGGTCAGCATAAGGTCAGGCGGGAACAGAATCGTCACCGTCAGTTCGGATTTCAGCTTCAGACGTACAGGGAGACCGGACTTCAGATGCCCTTCATGCTCCTCTTATTATCTCAAGGGGGCTTTCATAGCTCACGGCAGGATGTCCGGACCGGAAGGCCCGTGTTTTCTTGAGTTTTCATTCGATACCGCTGCCGAGGCGGAAAGGTTCGCCGGAACTGCGGAAACGGTAATACCCGGCGTATCCGTTTATTTCCGTCGTGGAAAATACGTCGTTTACTACAAAAAAAGTGAGGCTGTCGAGGATTTCCTCGCGATCACCGGGTCGACATCGAACGCGTTCGAGATAATGAACGCAAGGATAGAGAAGCAGCTCCGCAATGACGCCAACCGGTATTCGAACTGTTCGTCAGCCAACCTGAGAAAGGCGGTCTCAAGCTCACTCAGGCACGTGGAAGCCATCAGAGTGCTTTACGATACAGGGAAGATGTCGCTGCTTCCGCCCGAACTCATCGAGGCGGCAAAACTTCGCATGGAATACCCGGAACTGACCCTGAGCGAACTGTCGAAGCTTGCGTATCCGCCGGTCTCGAAATCGGGGATGAACCACAGGCTCAACAGGGTATGCGAATACGCGGATGATATCCGGAAGATGCAGGAGGAGAACTGAAATGAGCGGATTCGTCCATCTGCACCTGCACAGCGAGTACAGTCTTCTCGACGGTGCCTGCAGGATCGCGGACATACCCAAAGCGGCTAAAAGAGAAGGCCAGGATGCCGTGGCCATTACCGACCACGGGGTCATGTACGGAGCGGTCGAATTCTACCTCGCGTGCAAAGAAGAGGGAGTCAAGCCGATAATCGGCTGCGAGGTCTATCTCGCGCCGGGCAGCAGGTTCGACAGGACGCACTCAAAGGATTCACAGTATACTCATCTCACGCTGCTTTGCAAAAACGCGGCGGGTTACCGCAATCTCATATACATGGTCTCGAAGGGATTCACAGAGGGATTCTACTTCAAACCGAGGATCGACATGGATCTTCTGCGGGAGCACTCGGATGGCCTCATAGCGCTGTCCGGATGTCTTGCCGGATTCATTCCGAGGGCAATTTGCTCCGGAGATTTTGCCGCAGCGGAACAGCGGGCGGCGGATCTTGCCGAGATATTCGGGAAGGACTGCTTTTATCTTGAGATCCAGGATCACGGTCTGGGTGAAGAAAAGACCGTGTGCAGGTTTCTGAGAGAACTGTCGCTGAAACTGGGGATAGGTCTTGCCGCGACCAACGACTGCCACTATATCAGGCGCTCGGATGCGGAAACCCAGGCCGTGCTCATGTGCGTGCAGACGGGAAGCGTGATAACCGAGGGAAGGCCGGTCGGTTTTGAGACCGATGAATATTATTTCAAGAGCACTTCGGAAATGGAAGCGCTGTTCTCCGATTATCCCGGCGCGCTGGAAAACACTGTCCGGATTGCCGAAATGTGCAGTTTCGATTTCGATTTCGAGACTCAGCATCTTCCGAGCTACCGGCCGGACAACGGCATGAGCTCCGCGGAATATCTCAGGATGCTGGTCACGCGCGGTCTTGAGGAAAGGGTCTCAGAAGGCAGTATCGTTTATACCCCTGAACACGGCAGCGGCGAGTATGCGGCGAGGATGGAGTACGAGCTCGAAATAATCGGAAAGATGGGTTACTGCGATTATTTCCTCGTCGTGTGGGATTTCATAAACTTCGCCAGAAAGAGAAAGATACCCGTCGGTCCGGGAAGAGGGTCCGGCGCCGGAAGTCTCGCGGCGTTTCTCCTCCGGATCACGGACATAGATCCCATCCGGTTCGGGCTTCTATTCGAAAGGTTCCTCAATCCGGAAAGAGTCAGCATGCCGGATATCGATACGGATTTCTGCTACAACCGCAGGGATGAGGTCATAAGATACGTTACGGAAAAATACGGCCAGGACAGGGTCTGCCAGATAGTGACATTCGGGACTCTGGCCGCGCGGGCCGCCGTCAGGGACATCGGAAGGGCCATGGGGATGTCCTATTCCTCCGTGGACGCTGTAGCAAAGACGATCCCGCAGGAACTCGGAATAACGATTGCCGACGCGCTCAAGAAAAAGGAGCTTTCCGAACTATACAGCTCGGATCCTTCGGTAAGAAGGCTCATCGACACGGCAATGGCCGTCGAGGGCATGCCGCGTCATGCCTCCACGCATGCCGCGGGAGTCGTGATAACTTCGGAACCGCTCACGGACTATGTGCCGCTCTCGGTCAACGGCGATACCGTCGTCTCCCAGTATGACATGGATACCGTTGCGAAACTGGGGCTCCTGAAGTTCGATTTTCTGGCACTCAGGTACCTTACGATCATATCGGACGCCGAAAGAGAGATAAGAAAAAGGATCCCGGATCTTGACATAGCCTCGGTTCCGCTCGACGATGAGGCGACCTACGCGATGCTCCGCGAAGGGAAGACTGACGGGGTGTTTCAGCTTGAGTCGGAAGGCATGAGGCAGATGATTGTCTCGCTGTCCCCGGAAAACATAGAAGACATAATCGCAGCGATAGCGCTTTACCGTCCGGGCCCGATGGATTCCATACCAAGATACATAGACTGCCGTCACGGCAAGATCAGACCTGAATACCCATCGGAGAAGCTCGCTCCCATACTTGACGTAACATACGGCTGCATCATCTTCCAGGAACAGGTGATGCAGATATTCAGGGATGTGGCTGGCTATTCGCTCGGAAGGGCAGACATAGTCAGAAGGGCGATGTCTAAAAAGAAGGCAGAAGAACTGGAAAAGGAGGAAGACACCTTCGTATCCGGCGCGGTCGAGAGAGGCATGGACAGGAAAGCGGCACAGAAACTCTTCGACGACATGCGGAGCTTCGCCAAATACGCGTTCAACAAGAGCCATGCCGCCGCGTATGCGGTTATATCATACAGGACGGCGTATCTCAGCGCCCATTACCCCGCGGAATACATGTCCGCGCTTTTGACTTCCGTCCTGGGCAATCCGGGGAAAGTCGCCTCCTATATATTCGAGTGCACCAAAAGAGGAATAAGCGTCCTTCCGCCCGATGTGAATGAAAGCGGGCAGGACTTTACCGTTGTCGGCGGGAACATCAGATTCGGGCTGCTTGCCGTCAAAAACGTCGGGAGACAGTATGTGGACTGGATCGTCAGGGAGAGGGAAACGAGGCCGTTCTCCTCATTTGAGGATTTCGCGGAAAGGATGGCCGCGCACGATCCCGGGAAAAAGCAGGCGGAGTATCTGATCAAATGCGGAGCATTCGACAGCCTGGGCGTTTACAGGAGCAGATTGCTTGCCGCTTATGAAAGCGTCATCGACGGTTTCGCGGTACAGAACCGCGGAAACATAGAAGGACAGATCGATCTGTTTTCGGTTATGTCGGGAGACGGATCGGAGGCACCGGAAAGGGAAAGGATATCATATCCGGACATTCCGGAGTTTTCCCAGATGGAGAGACTGGCTCTTGAAAAGGAAAGCACGGGGATGTATTTTTCCGGTTCGCTCCTTGATGACTTTTCGGATCATGTCAAAAGAAGCGGCTGCGTGCCGGTAGATCAGCTCAAAGCCGCAGGCAGATTCGGCGACAGGGAGGATGTCAGCGCCGCCGGCATCGTTTCGGGACGGGTGAATAAGGTCACTAAGAACGGTGACGCCATGGCGTTCGTAACCATAGAGGACGGGACCGGTTCCATAGAGGTACTGGTGTTTCCCAACGTTTTTGAACGATATTCCGAGATTCTTGTCCCGGAGAATGCGGTCGTCGTGAGCGGAAAACTGTCCAGAAGGGACGAGGAGGACGACACGAAGATCATTCTGACGGGAGCGGAGAAACTGATCCCGGACGGGAGTCCCGCTTCTAAGACGGAAGGCGCGGAAAAGACGGGCGTTACGCTGTTTATCAGAGTTCCGTCGGTTTCTGACCCGTTATGCACCGAGATCCAGAAGCTGCTGCGCGACAATCCCGGGGAGGCCAGTGTACGTTTCTATGACAGCGGAAGCGGAAAATACTATGCACTGGAAGGCTATTCCGCCGATACCGGTGAGAGATTCACAGGTATGCTCAGGGCCGTCGCCGGCAAGGATAACGTGATCATCAGGGGTCCTGGCAGGACAGATGCGCAGAGATAATATGCGCGGAATTCACAATGTATTAACAAAAATGAGTTATACTGATTCGGGCCGCGGCTGTAGCTTGCCGCGGAATAAAAGAAGAAAGGGAGTGTGCGCCTGTGTACGATAACAATGACGAAAACCGCCGTGACAGGCGCAGTGATGCTCTGAAGGACGGCACCTCGGGAGAAAGAGGAGGACGGGCCGCGGCCGGGGAAAACTATTCCCGGAACATCAGACAGGATGATGTTCAGGCCGGCGAAAGACCCGGTTCGCCCGCTGCGCAGAAATCAAGTGTATTCAGCAAAAACCATGACAGGGACGGAGAGATCTCCTGGGGAAAGGAGATCGTCAACTCCGGAAGGACCATCGGAAGAGTCGCCGGAAGGGTCCTCGGTTATATTCTGAACGTCTTTCTTACCATACTGCTGATATTCGCGATCACCGGTCTTATAGTGGGCGCTGCTTTCCTCATCTACGTCAACAATTACATCGATCCGGAGATAGATCTGTCTGCGTTCTCGATAAATCAGGACCACACCACGACCATATACTATACGAACTATTCGGACCGCGAGAACGGGGTGGGCGAAGAGAAAGAGCTCGAGGACCAGAGACTGTACGGATCGGAGAACAGCCTGTGGGCCTCGTACGGTCAGATGACCAAGAATCACAAGTATCTCGTGCGAGCGTTCGTTGCCGCGGAGGACCGCAGATTCTTTTCGCATAACGGCGTTGACTGGCTCAGGACTCTCTCAGCCGTCAGGACATTCATTTTCCCGTCAGGCGACAGGGTATTCGGCGCATCCACCATCACCCAGCAGCTCGTCAAGAACATAACCGGCGACAATGAGGCTACGATAGAGAGAAAAGTCCAGGAGATCGTTCGCGCGCTGAATCTCGAAAAGCAGAAGAGCAAGGAAGAGATACTCGAGATGTATCTCAATATCGTTTATCTCTCGGAGAACTGCTACGGGGTCCAGGCAGCGGCGAACACGTATTTCAGCAAGGACGTCAGCGACCTCACTCTGGTAGAGTGTGCGGCCCTCGCCGCGATAGTCCAGTCTCCGTCCGCGTTCGACCCGTATACCAGACCGGAAAGGAACAAGGTCAGACGGGATGCGATCCTGAACAACATGTATGAATACGGGTACATCTCGGAAGACCAGCTGGAAGACGCGCTGGATACGGAGCTTGAGATCAAGCTCAACCGCGAGGGCAGCAGTACCAATGTCGCCACCAACTCGTGGTTCACGGATACGCTGATCAACGACATAATAAATGATCTTGTCCTCCAGAAAGGATATTCCAGAACAGTTGCCAGCAACCTGATATTCTCCGGGGGACTGAAGATACATTCCACTGTAGACCCGAAGATACAGACAGTGCTCGAGGAAGAGTTCGAGGACGACGCGAATTTCCCCGAATTCACAGGCATCAAACCCGAATCGGCCATGGTCGTTATCGATCCGGCCACGGGCGATGTGCTGGGGATCGTCGGAGGAAGGACAAAATCCGGAAACCGCGTCCAGAACCATGCCACGATGAGCAAACGGCCTCCGGGCTCCTCCATAAAACCTGTCGCGGTATACGGACCTGCTCTTGAATACGGACTCATAACGTATTCGTCCATATTCGATGATGTCCCGGTCAATTTCGGCGACGATCCGGACGATCCTTCGCCGTGGCCGCACAACTATCCTGACACATACGGCGGACTGACGACAGTCGCCGATGCCATAAGGAGATCCGTAAATACGGTCTCCGTCAGGATACTTCAGAAACTCACTATCGACAGATCCTTTGATTTCATCCATAACAAGCTGAACTGTACGAGCATAATAGAAGGCATCACCCTCGACGACGGAAGATACATAACCGACAAGGGAGTCGCGGCGCTCGCTCTCGGACAGCTGGAGTACGGAATAACGGTAAGGGAACTGACTTCAGCGTACAGCATGATCGCGAACCGCGGCGTGTACAACAAGTCAAGAACATATATCACGGTCGAGGATGCGAACGGAAAGGTCCTGCTTTCAAATCAGGAGCAGGGTACGGCCGTCATGAGCGAACAGAACGCGTACATCCTGACAAAGATGATGCAGGATGTCGTCGCTTCCGGTACAGCTACAGCAATAACGCTTGACGACAAACTGAACGTCGCCGGCAAGACCGGTACGACGAGCAGCGACTATGACAGGTGGTTCGTGGGATTCACTCCTTACTACGTCGGGGGAATATGGCTCGGATTCGAATATCCCAAGTCGCTGTCCACCATGGTCGGTTCACCCCATGTCAGACTCTGGGACAAGATCATGACCAGACTGCATGAGGATTTCATAGCAGACGCGAATGCGGGGATCGAGCCGCTGCGTGAATTCGATGAGCCGAGCGGAATAGTAAAAATGGAATACTGCGCCTGCTCCGGCAAGCTCGTCACGGAGGCGTGCAAGCTTGATCCGAGAGGAAGCTCCATAATAAAAACGGGGTACTACACGGCTTCAAGCGTTCCGACCGAAGCGTGCAACATGCACGTCAAGGTGAAAGTCTGTAAGGAGACGGGATGTCTGCTTGGACCGGACTGCGATCAGGACGAGTCAAACGTGACATACAGGGGACTTGTCAAGCTCGAGTCAAGGAGCTTTCCCATGGAAGTAGGGGTAGGCGACGCGCAGTACATCTACAGGGAACTGCCCAAGGACGTCGAGCCCGGTAAAGAGGGCGAGCCTTTCTTCATCAACCTGCTCGACGAGGAGGAATACGTCGGGACATCGGGCGTAGCCCATCCCTACAACGAGTACTGCTACAAGCATTTCGACAAGAGCGAGTTTGAAAAGCGTGCCACCGAAGAAGACACTACTGCTCCGGAGGACACCACAGCACCGCCTGATGAGTCGACGTCGCCGCCGCACACCGGACCCGTCGAAACCGACGAGCCGCCTGAGGACGATACCACGCACAGTCCGCCGGTGACCACTTATCATCATGATACGACAAGGACTCCGTATCCGCCGGTCACGTCTTCGGATGATACTACGACAAGGCCGCATCATCCGAACTTCCCGGATGATGACACAGACGAACCCTATGATCCGGATACGGAAGAGCCTGAAGACACGGATACCGATGAGCCCGATATTCCGATCATCACCACGGAACCGCCCGATACGGATCAACCGCCGGACGATACGGACCCGCCTTCTCCCGATACGGATGACCCGCCGTGGACCATATCGCCGGAAGATACGGAGCCAGATCCCGAAGACAATGGCGGGGAAGATTAGTTCATCGCAGTGACCCCGGTGATACAGCGGGCCCGGAAATCTGCCGGACAGCCCTTAGGCCGCGCTTACAGCCTGTCATGATACGATTTTTGTATTGACAAACAGACAGGTCGAGAGTATACTTTCTATTGCAATAGTTTATTTGATTCTAATTCAAATTGATGATTACAAGGAGAATGCAAAATGAAAAAGATCAGATTACTGTCACTTGCCATTGCGCTTGTTCTGTTCGTCATGTGTCTTGCATCGTGCGAAGGCGCAAAAGAGAAGATCAAAGTTACCGCAGACGTTAAAGTAATAGACGATGAGGGCGATACGATCATAGATACCTCGGTCCTTCTTGAGGATTCCGAGCCCAACGTCCTCATGGCCATCGTTCAGGCATGCCAGGATGAGAACATTGTCGTTGAGCATGACGGCAAAGACATAACCAAGATCGGTTCCATCGAGAATACCGAAGATGACGAGAAACTGTATTTCTGGGACTGCACTTTCGATTCCAAGCCGATCGAGGGCAAGGCCGGAAACGTCATACTCACCAATGACAAGAACCACACCATCGTTTACAGGTACGATTCCGTCAAGAAAGTCGTAACCGATGAAGAGGGCAACGAAGTTAAGGAATAATGTTCTTCAGGCAGTGAAGACCGCTGCCGTCTGACGTTATTCAGCTTTTAAGAAAGGAAGGAGAATTCTCATGAAAAAAGCGAAAATCAAACTGTCCACGATCGAAGATGTCAGGGATTTCGTCAATGCGGCATCCAAGTACACTTATGAGATCGATCTTTCCTCCGGACGGTACATTGTCGATGCGAAGTCCATAATGGGGATCTTCAGTCTTGATTTGATGAATCCGATCGAACTCACAGTTCATTCCGATGAGCCCGAAGGGTTTTTAAACGAGATAAAGAAGTTCATAGTTGAATAACGGTTTGTGCTCGCAGAACGGCATTGCCGGACTGTAAAGAATGCAAAAAAGGCTGTTGAGAAATCGACGGCCTTTTTTTGAAGAGTCATCCGAGCAGGATAATATTAACGCCGCGCCTCAAGGTCCGGCGCCGAGAAAGGATTCCCGAAATGTACCTTATCGACCCAGTGAAAAAACAGTATAAAGCGAATCTTCATGCCCACAGCACCCTGTCCGACGGAGCCCGAACTCCGGAGGAACTGAAGGAGATGTACAGGAACAGAGGATACTCCATCCTTTCGATCACGGATCACGAGTATCCGAAGTCGCATACGGATCTGTCAGACGAGGATTTCCTGATGCTTACGGGATATGAGGTGTACATCCGTTCCAATCCTGAGGGAAATTACAAGGTCTACCAGAAGGAGGTCCATCTCAACCTTTTCGCCAGAGATCCCGAAAACGAGACTCTGATCTGCTATAACAGACCGTATATCAAGTACATGCCGGATGAAGTGCTTGCGGAGCGGAAAAGAGCCGGCTCCGAAGAGCAGAGGATATATACTCCCGAGTATATCAACATGTTTATCAGGACGGCGGCCGAAAACGGGTATATCGTCGCATACAACCATCCGTACTGGTCGATAGAGAACTACAGCGATGTCATGTCCTACGAGGGCATCTTCAGTATGGAGATGTGCAATTATTCAAGCTATCTATCTAGCGGCCTGGAATACAACGGCGCGCTTTACAACAGCCTGCTCTATGCCGGAAAGAGGCTCTTCTGCCACTCCGGGGATGACAACCACAACCGCAGGGATGAGGACGATCCCGAATTCGATTCTTTCGGCGCGTTCACTATGGTGATCTCTGACGGTCTGGAATACGGACAGGTATTCAGCGCGATAGAGAAGGGGGATATGTATTCCTCAATGGGCCCGGTCATAAAGTGCATGTCTCTTGAGAACGGCATCCTTCACGTCGAGACCAGTCCGGCTGAACATATTTATGTTTATAACGGAAGCAAAAAGCCCTACAGGATCCACAGGAAAAGCGGCGAAGAGCCGATCACATCCGCGGATTTCGAGGTCAAGGACAGCATAATGTACCTGCGTGTTTCGGTCGCGGATGAAAACGGCAACCGCGCTGATACAAGAGGGTATTTCAGAGACGAGCTCAGAATGTGAACCAGTTTACCCATCGATACGGAGGATAGCTTCAGGTGAGCGACAGAAAGGACCATATAAGAAATTTTTCCATAGTGGCACACATCGACCACGGCAAATCAACGCTTGCAGACAGGATACTTGAACGCACCGATACCGTTTCGGCGCGCGAGATGGAGGAGCAGCTCCTCGACAACATGGAGCTTGAGCGCGAGCGCGGAATAACCATCAAGGCAAGGGCAGTAAGGCTCCTGTACAAGTCAAAAAGCGGCGAGGACTACATATTCAATCTCATAGACACTCCCGGGCACGTCGATTTCACATACGAGGTCTCGAGATCGCTCAATGCCTGCGACGGTGCTCTTCTGGTCGTAGACGCAACTCAGGGCGTCGAGGCCCAGACCCTGGCAAATGCCTATCTTGCAATAGACGCGGATCTTGAGATCCTCCCGGTCATCAACAAGATAGACCTGCCGTCTTCGAACATAGAAAAGGCGAGAAACGAGGTCGAGGAGGTCATAGGCATACCCGCCGAGGGATGCCCCGTGATCTCCGCCAAGACAGGCGAGAATGTCGACGAGCTACTAGAGAGGATCATCACAGATCTTCCGGCTCCGTCCGGAGATGAGAACGCACCGCTCAAATGCCTCATCTTCGATTCATATTACGACAGCTATCTGGGTGTTGTCGTCTATGTCCGCGTCAAGGACGGTACCGTCAGAGTCGGGGACAGGATCATGATGATGAGCACCGGGATACAGTACGACGTTGTCGAGGTCGGTACGATGGGGGCTTTCGGCCTTGACAGATGTCCAGAACTCAGAGCGGGAGACGTCGGGTTCATAACGGCTGCGATAAAGACCATCGGCGAGACCCGGGTCGGCGATACCGTGACATCGGCCACAAACCCCGCATCGGAGCCTCTGCCCGGTTTCAAATCCGTGCAGCCGATGGTATATGCGGGCATATATCCTGCCGACGGCGCCAGGTACGGGGATCTCAGGGACGCGCTGGAAAAGCTTCAGTTAAACGATGCTTCGCTCTTCTTTGAGGCGGAGACATCGGTCGCGCTGGGGTTCGGATTCCGCTGCGGATTTCTCGGCCTTCTCCATATGGAGATCATAATGGAGAGACTTGAGCGTGAATTCAATCTCGATCTTATCACGACAGCGCCGAGCGTCATCTACGAGATCAAACTCAGAAACGGTCAGGTGCTTAAGGTGGACAACCCCACCAACTATCCTTCTCCGGACGAGATCGAAGAAGCCCGCGAACCGGTTGTCAAAGCCACGATCATCACTCCGACCGAATATGTCGGCGGCATCATGGATCTCTGTCAGGACAGGCGCGGCGATTATCTGGATATGAAATATATCGACAGCGAGAGGGCGGAGCTTCATTACTATCTTCCGCTGAACGAGATCATATATGACTTCTTTGACGCTCTCAAGAGCCGTTCGAGGGGGTATGCTTCCCTTGACTATGAACTGGCGGAATACCGTCCGAGCAAGCTTGTAAAGCTTGACATACTTCTCAACGGCGACGTCGTCGACGCCCTGTCGTTTATCGTTCACGAGGAAAAGGCTTATGCCAGGGCAAGGAAGATCGCTCAGAGACTCAAAGAGAATATTCCGAGACAGCTTTTTGAGATACCGGTCCAGGCCTCTGTTGGTTCGAAAATCATAGCGAGGGAGACCGTCAAAGCGCTGCGCAAGGATGTTCTGGCAAAATGCTACGGCGGAGATATCACAAGAAAGAAGAAACTTCTTGAAAAGCAGAAGGAAGGAAAGAAGAGGATGCGCAAGTTCGGTTCGGTGGAGCTTTCCCCGGAGGCTTTTATGGCCGTGCTCAAGCTCGACGAGGAATGATGGCCCCGAAAGACAAAAAACTCGGCATTTATGTGCATTTTCCTTTCTGCGTCCGCAAATGCTCATACTGTGATTTCTATTCCGCAAGCCCCGTCCCGGGACTGACGGACAGATATATAGAAATTCTGAGAAAACATGCGGAGATGCTTTCCCGCAAGACGGACGGATATTCTGCCGATACCGTGTTCTTCGGCGGGGGTACTCCCACCCTTGCTGGCGGAGACGGGATAAAAAGAGTGACGGAGATCCTCTGCTCGAACTTCAATATAGAAAAAGGAGCCGAGTTCACAGTGGAGGCGAATCCCGGCACGGTCGACAGAAATATGCTCTCGGACATCAGAAGCGCGGGCGTGAACAGGATCAGTTTCGGACTGCAGAGCTCAGTCGAAAGCGAGCTCAGGGTGCTCGGCAGGATCCATTCATACGAAGACTTCCTCCGCTCATATCATTCCGCGAGAGATGCGGGTTTCGACAACATCAATGTCGATATTATGTATGCGGTCCCCGGGCAGACTGCCGGCAGCTTCGCGTCAACACTTGAGAGAGTGACCAGACTGTGTCCGGAGCATATCTCCTGCTATGCTCTGAAGCTCGAAAAGGGCACGCGTCTCGAAAGCGAGAGGGACAGATACGTATTTCCGGATGAAGACAGTGAGTTCTCAATGTATCTGTCAGCGGCGGAACGCCTCGGATCTGCAGGATACAGACACTATGAGATAAGCAACTACGCGCTTGAAGGCAAAGAATGCAGGCACAATCTCAGATACTGGGACTGCAGGGAATACATAGGGCTCGGACCCTCGGCGCATTCATTTTTTATGGGAACCAGATACGGTTACGTGGCTGACACGGATCAGTATATGAATAGCGTCAGTGCCGGTGAGGAGCCCTTCAGCGAATACGAGACAGTAACGGAGCACGGGCTTGAGTCGGAGTATGTAATGCTTAGGCTGAGGCTCGGTGACGGTATTTCGGATGACGAATTCCTCGGAAGATTCGGGTACGGATTCGGCAGCAAATATGAGGATAGGATAAAGAGATTTATCGATGCAGGGATGATGAAGACCGTAAGCGGAAGGTATTTTCTGACCGATGAGGGCATGTACATAAGCAATTACATCATTTCGGAGCTGATTTGACTCAAAGGCCGGAAGGCGTAACCGGAACTGTCCGCAGCTGAAAAAACATAGCTTGACATGACAGCCAAAACAGTATAAAATGATGTTGCTGGCGCGGTCCCAATTTCGATTTCGGGGCTGCTGAAAGGAGTTAGTATTTTGGCAGACGAATTCAAAGAAGGCGAGTTTTTCACATTGACCGACGAAGACGGAGTGGAAAGCGAATACGAATTGATCGGGACCTGCGAGCTCGACGGTAACGAATATTACGCGTTGGTTCCGGTGGGCGAAGACGAAGAATATGTCATCCTTAAAGTCGTGATCGACGAAGACGGAGAACAGTCTCTTGAGACTATCGATGACGATGACGAGTTCGACAAGGTAGCGGACATCTTCGAAGATGAGCTTTTTGCCGAATTCGATTACGATGACGAAAGAGCGGAAGAAGGAAACGAGTGAACGGGAAAGGCATTTCCTGCTTAGTTCGTGATAAAGCAAGCAATTGAACCCACAGGATAATAAATGGAGCCGTCCAGGATCTGACGGGATGCAGACCTCCCGCATAAGGTTCAGTATGCATTCTGCGTGCGTCCTTATGCGGACGCTGGTAGCACAAAAGCAGACAGACAGCGCCAGCCTTGTGAGAGCAGGGTTTTATCATTCTTGTTTTACACGGCTCGGTGGGGCCTTTATTTGCACAATGGATCGATAACCTGTATTATCAGCGGCTCAGCAAGAAGACTCCGACCTCTAAAGGTGGGAGATGAATTGCGGAAAAGAGCCGCTTATAGTTTTTGATGAAAGATTATTTGCACAATGGATCGATAACCTGTATTATGGCTGGTA
>JAGDBK010000139.1 GCA_017959065.1 Clostridia bacterium
AATGGAGGAAGCAGAAATGCAATTCGAAATGATGCCTTGCTCAGGAGACGACAGGGAATTTATCGAAGAACAGGCGGACAAGGCTTTCAACGCAATAGCACAGCCTGAAGAAGACGCAGAAGAAGAATTTGTTTATATCGTCACCGATTCAAGCGGAAACCTCCTCAGCGGATGCATTTTGTCCATAGACGGTCTGAAGACGGCATCGATATATGACCTGTGGGTGGAAGAAGCGTTTCGCAGACAGGGGATGGCTTCCGCACTCGTCCGGGAGGCTGAGCGTGAAGCAAGGGAACACGGTTGCTATCTCGCAATGGTCGGAACCTTTGACTGGCAGGCAAAGCCGTTCTACATGAAACACGGTTATATGCTCAACGACACGATGTCGGGTGTGCCGAAGGGGCATGAGCACTATTTTTTGACAAAACGGCTCGACTGTTCTTCCGCGGAATGTGTCCCGTCGGATTACCAGGAATTTGAGATCAAGCGCGGTGACGAAAAGGACGCAGAGATCCTCTCCGGTAAATTGCGCGGATACGACAGCGCCATTGCGCCTCGCGAGCATGAATACATCCCTCTGAGTAAAAAAATAGTGGATGAAAACGGACGGATCATTGCCGGATTTGCCGGAGGTGTCGATGGCTGGAACGGCACAGATATAGATGCGCTCTGGGTGGAAGAAAAGTATCGTAATCACGGGATCGGCTCTCAGCTCCTTGTCCAGTTAGAGCGGGAGGTAAAGGAAAACGGTGCCGACGTTATGTTTATCGAAGCATTTGATTGGAATGTGGGATTTTTCAAAAAGAACGGCTATGAAAAAGTAACCGGCTTGCTTGAAGATTATCCGAAAGGGCACGTCATGTATTGCATGCAGAAGTCTCTAATAGGGAACAAATAATGCCATAGATCGCATTTAGAGGTTAGAGTATCCTGAAGCCATGGTCTTGTTTGAATATCTGGGTGAACGCTATGGAAAGGATGCAATGATCGACGCCTTTTTGAACGGCAATTCCCTGGAGAAGACGTTTGGAAGCCGCTACTCAGTTTATTATTCGGCTGCCATAGACTATTACACACAACGGTATGCCGCCTTGCTGCCGGCAGATTGACCGGATGACGGCATAGGCTTTACGGTGGTGCAAAAGGAAAAACTATGATCATATTGATAACAGGAGCATCCCACACCGGAAAAACGCTTCTGGCCCAGAAAATACTCGAAGAATACAAGTACCCATATCTATCCATCGACCATCTGAAAATGGGGTTGATTCGAAGCGGAAACACAGATCTGACGCCTGAGAACGACGAAGCATTGACAGGTTATCTTTGGCCGATCGTCCGGGAAATCATAAAGACTGCCATTGAGAACAAGCAGAACCTAATCGTGGAAGGCTGCTATATACCGTTTGATTGGAGACTGGATTTTGACGATCGGTATTTGCCGTATATCCGATTCATCTGTCTTGCCATGACCGGCAACTATATAGAGAAACAGTTTGATGATATCACCGGTCACGAATCGGACATAGAAACCAGATTTGTCGACTCCGGTCTTACAGTTACCGCTCTGACGGAAGATAACGAGCGCTTTATCAATGGGTTCCGGAATGCCGGAGAGAAGATCGTTCTGATCGATTCCAACTATGAACAAACGATCAAGGAACTTTTGGGCTGCCAATTCTGATTTGTGAATGAAATCAAGACCCATGTTGAGGCGGCAGTATTGATGACGAAAAGATATGAAAAGAACAGATAATGACGCTTTCTATGAATATATAAAGCAATATGATCCGGATAGTGAGTATCATTTGGTCGGTGAGGTCGCCTATCATTTATTATGTGACGATCAGCCTTATAAGGGGATAACCTCTCATAGAGAAGCATTGCGTTCCGTCTTCGACTGGCTGGTGAAACAAAGCATAAAGAATAAAGAAAATGCCCGGATACTGTTCGGTGACGACTTTGCAGATCGATTGCACCTTTTGGTTTATGACATCGATAAAGCGCAGCCTTCTCCACTGGATCCGCAGATGTTTTTCTACTGCCCGAATATTGTAAAGACAGATCACTATGGCAACGTCTGGTATGATGCCGGATGGGAACCAAACGATGAGAACTGTGGAACTACGGTTCCTTATTGGTATGCGTTGATGGAACCGGTGCACGGCAGAAGAAATAAACCTGAAGACTTCAAAAAAGTGAATGAGGTTCTGTTTCCAAACGGTACAGACGCGCTTGACATCTATGCATGGACAACAGACTGGTCAGACTTTTTTGACGATGGACATGAATGGTATGGAGCATGCTGTTGGAGTGTCTATGATAAGACACTGAACAGATACGCAGTAATGCTGGTATCAGCAACAGATTGACAAATTCCGGTTTGCGGAGGAGAGAATGAAATACAAAGGAACGCTTCTTGTTGTCAAAGATTGCGGCCGCGCTCTGAAATTTTATCATGATATGTTTGGCCTCCAACTTCTGCAGGATAACGACGGCAATATGGAATTGACAGACGGAGTATACCTGCAGGAAGCTGAATACTGGGAAAAATTTTTAGAAAAGAGCATAACGCCAAGAAGCAACAGTACAGAACTGTATTTTGAAGAGGCTGATATAGAAGCTTTCGTCGAGAAGCTTCAAAAACTATATCCGGAAACCGAGTTTGTAAACCGGCTTATGACACACAGCTGGGGGCAGCGGGTCGTCAGATTTTATGATCCGGATGGGAATTTGATCGAAGTCGGGACTCCTGTATAATGGCGAATCGTATTATCGATTACTTTCACAACCGTTATCAGAAAGAGAAGCATATGAGTAGACGACTTGATCATTGAGTAGCAAATATACAAATCAGGGTTTGTCGAGAAAATGCTTGAGATAAAAGAAACGACGATTGAAGACATCGAAAATGTCCGGCAGCTTTGGGCTGACGGAGACGTCATGAAGTTCGTTGGATTTCCGGACGGATTGATCAAGACGGATGAGGGGATGCAAAACTGGTTTCGATGGATCGAATCGAACCGACCGGCATTGAACCACTATTCGATATACGAAGACGGAAAATACTGCGGAGAATCGTTCTATGAGATCGACGCAGAGCATCAGAGCGCCGCTTTGGATATCAAACTGTATGAATTTGCGCGGGGACGGGGGATCGCAGCGGCAGGGCTTTCCCATGCGATCAAAGAAGCGTTCCGGAACGGCGCCCGGACCGTATGGGTCGATCCGAATCCGGAAAACTGGAAAGCGATCGCATTGTATGAGAGGCTGGGCTTCCGCCGCAAAGACTTTCCGGAATATCTTGTTTCCGGGGATGACGCACCGGTCTCGGTCTATATGGAACTTTGCAAAAGCGGACCGAATTCGAAGCAGAATAACACAGAGGAAGGAGATTCATGATGGATGACCGGAAAGAACTGCAGACAAGGCTGGTGCCGGGAGTGGGACGGCTGCCGTATCCGGCTTACCGCGGAAATGACCCCTATGTCTTCGTGAGTTATGCCCATGCGGATTCGGAAAGAGTGTTTGCGGAGATCGAACGCTTCAACGAAGCGGGGTTTCACGTATGGTATGACGAGGGGATCGCTCCGGGCAACGAGTGGTCGGACGAGATCGCGGAAGCGCTGTCGAAGTGCTCCGTGTTTGTCGTTATGCTGACGCGGACGTCCGCTCTGCGGGAGAACGTGCTGAATGAGATCGGCTATGCGCTGGACGCGGGAAAGCCTTTCCTTGCCATCTATCTGGAGGAAACGGATCTTACCCCCGGCATGAAGCTCCGTACGGCCAGAAAACAGGCGATTCTCCGGTACAATATGTCGGCGGAGGAATACGAATATAAATATACGGAGGCGTTTCTCCGGTTCGGGCTTGTTCGCGGCGAAACGCAGACGCCGAAGCCCGTCGCGGCTCGTCCATATGGGGATTATATCCCGAAGGGGACGGCGGTCATCACGAACGGTCTCGGAAAAGAATTTACCGCGATCGGGAACTCTTTGGTGTACAAGCCGGTCGGGGGAACCCTGTTTCAAACGCTTCACGATCTGGTCTCCATGGACAAGTCGCCGAACGGCTATGTGCTGAAGGATTCGCTCGGAAAGGAGACCCTTCTGAAAACCTCCCCGGGCGACGAATTATGGTTCCTTCCGGCGGAGGACAAGCCTCGCGCCAACCTGCTCGACCCGGAGAAACTCCAGATCAACATGATCAGGAGCATCCGGGCCGATCTCAGCAGAACGCCGGACAGGAAGATACGGTACTGCGATATCCGGACGAAAGACGGTTCCTTCAAGACGCCGGCAGAATTCCTGTTCTTCTCGGTCGGCGAAACAGACGGCGTTCCGCCCGTCATGAAACTGAAAAAGGATCTGAACAAGTTCTCCGGCAAAGGGTATGCGAGCCTTCTGATGATGAAGAAACTCAAGTTCATTGACGCCGGCGAGGCAGACAGCCCTTACGGTGAACGCGGCGCTTTGAACGTGGAGGTGCAGTACCCGGGAGACGATTCGGAAGCGTTTTCGATCAAGGGTCCTTTTGCGGTCTATGCCATGGGTGCGAACGGCGAAGTCTGTCAGCTGAAACAGGAAGAACTGCAGGAGATCGAGATCCTGTGATGGCAAAAATGAAGATCAATTGCGTATGGG
>JAGDBK010000020.1 GCA_017959065.1 Clostridia bacterium
GCAATTTACAACCGTATCCGCCGCGCGGACGCGACCGACCGATTCATTCTGAAACAGGCAGTGTACGAGATATCCGACGAGATTTCCGTCCTGCGGCAACAGGTCAGAGATACAAAGAATCTGCTTGAAAAGTCCGGCGAGAGAGTCGAGCGCCTTCAAAACGAACTTGACGCGATTCGCAGGGATCTTGCAAGGACGTACGATCTGTCTCCGCAACTTGCCGCCAGATGGAAGAAATACCTTGACGACGGTTACGAAACGCCCGAGTCACTGCTGCGCGCCTACGAAGTCCTCGACGAACGGAGAGAGGACTCAAGCCACCGGAACGAAAGAGATGCGCGATAAAAGCCGACATCAAATGACATTGTTCGACACCGTTCGACAAAATAACAAAAAGAAAGGATACCAAATGAACGAAACTGAAAAAGAAATAACGACCGCCGGAAACGCTTCTGTTGGCGCAGAAGCTGAGCAGTCGTCATCAATCAACAACAACAGTATAATCGAGTTTACCCCTGATGTCAAGCCCTTTCCCGATCAACGTCTGATCCAGCTGAAAATGCAGCCGGGATATATCGAGACCAAGACCATGCGACAGTTGTATGACCAGGCCTTTGAGCCGAGATTTCAAACGATCGACGGTCTTCTTTGCCCGGGGCTGTATCTGTTTGTGGGAGAGCCGAAGATCGGAAAGAGTTTCTGTATGCTCCAGATGGCATATAAGGTCAGCCGTGGAGAACCATTCCTGGGGTTCGACGTTCCGTCTCCCAGCCCGGTTCTATATCTGGCTTTGGAGGACACTGAGGAGCGCCTGCAGGAAAGGCTCTTCAGAATGTTCGGTACAAAGGTCACAGACAACCTTCATTTTGCGATCAGAGCAGACAAGATTGACGATCAGTTGATCGAGCAGCTCAAGAACTTCATGTGGCAGTGCCCGGGTACTCGTTTAATCATCATCGATACTCTGCAAAAGACCCGTAAGGTCACAGCCAATCCGTGCAATTACTCAGCTGATTACGAGGTGATAGGAAGACTGAAAACATTTGCAGATGAGAGCAAGGTCAGCTTGATCCTTGTGCATCATATGAGAAAACAGGAGTCCAGCAACAAAACTGAAATGATCAGCGGGACGAATGGACTTTACGGTGCTTCTGACGGCGCGTTCCTGATGTATAAGAAAGGTTCTTCCGATAACGAGCTGGTTATCGACGTTGAGTGCAGAGACCTTCCGCCGCAGAGCATCAGAGTCAACCGGGATCCGGTTTCTTTGGTCTATAGCCGTGTGGATGAAACCGCTGCTGATCCAAAGCCTAAAGATCCAATATTTGAAAAAGTGTCGACACTTCTTTCGGTGGAACATCCTGTATGGGTCGGAACAGCAACGAAACTGATAGCGGACCTCGGAATCGATATGAAGCCGAATTCGCTTTCCTATTACTTGAACGTCAGGTCGAGGATGTTATATAGCGACTACCGGATAAGATACGAAAAGGGGAGGACCAGTCAGGCCAGAGGCATTCGTCTTACGTGGATTCCGCCGGAAGAAAGGCATGACGCAGATGACGATAATGACGCAAATGACGATGATTATGGGAACAGAGAGGTGTCGGTATGACGGTCATTTCAGGTTGTACTGCTCCTCAAAAGACCGTCATCATCGTCACCATCGTCATAACACAGTAGAAAGGAAGAAAAATGGCATATTATCAGAAAAAGAAAAACGGTACTTATCTCGTCCGGGTCTCAAACGGTATAGTCAACGGAAAGCAGATCCAGTATTCTACGATCTTCCGTCCTCAGCCGGGCGCGACGAAAAGAGAAACAGAAATAAGTTTACATGAATTCGGTGAGATGTATGAAAGAAGCATCCGGGACGGCTCTTTCACGCCGGGAATCGCTTTACGCGGTATCTCGAACAAAGAGGCAGAGATGTATTTTTCCAGATTCATTACGGAAAAATACTATCCGAAAATCGAACAGAAACTCTCTCCGAACACTGTCCGGTTCTACAAAGCGGTATGTCACTCGTTTCTGATTCCGTCTTTCGGGAGAATGAGACTCTGCGACATCACCTATCATGAGCTTCAGCGATTCATTGATTTCCTGGCATATTCTGCTCCGAGGAAAGACGGCTCGGGAAAGATCGGTCTCTCTCCCGGTTCGGTCAAACGTTACGCGACCGTCTTCCGTTCTATCATAACGGAAGCCTGCCGTTACGGATATCTGGAAGAAAACTCACTCAGGAACGATTCGATCAGGTATCCGAAACAAAGTCCCGTGACACTCGAAGCATATTCAGCCGAAGAAGCAGGTGTTTTCGTCAAAGCGCTTGAAACAGAGCCGCCGATGATTCGCGCGATGCTGATGACAGCCCTCTTGATTGGACTCAGAAGAGCCGAAATCGTTGCGCTTAAATGGGAAGATATCGACTTTGAGAAAATGTCC
>JAGDBK010000021.1 GCA_017959065.1 Clostridia bacterium
CACTATTCCTCTTTGGCGGAGATGCCGGACATTGTCGACATTATGGGCAAAAAAGTCGGCAAGGTCTATTACGAGAAGCTTTTTGATTTTGATGCCTATGCGGAGGCGGCCGAGTACACAGGCCCTGTACTGATCGTCCACGGCGATGCTGACCGTACGGTCAACGTGTCCTACGGCAAGGAAGCCGCCGATTGTTATCAAAATGCGAGGCTGGAAATACTGCCCGGAGAAGACCATGGATTTTCAGGTAAAGGAAAACTGAAAGCCGCAAAACTGGTATACGACTTTTTTGCCGGACATGTGACAAAGAATTGAGCAACCGACTCGGACTATGAGGAGTAAAACATGAAAAAGATCAGCTTTATCGACAACTGGCTCTATAACGGCAGCAGGATCACACTTCCCCATGACGCGATGCTGCATGAAGCGCGCGACCAGAAGGCGGCCTGCGGCTCGGCAGGGGCATTTTTCCCCGGCGGGGAGTATGTTTATGAAAAGAAATTTGAAAAGCCCGACGCAGCACACGCCCTGCTGCAGTTTGAAGGGGTCTATCAAAACGCGAAGGTCTATGTGAACGGTGTTCCGGCCGGCGGCGCTGACTACGGCTATATTCCGTTCTTCATCGACCTGGACCCGTACCTGAAGGACGGCCAAAACATCGTCCGTGTTGCGTGCGAGGTCGTTCAGCCCGACAGCCGATGGTATTCCGGCGCAGGTATCTACCGCCCCGTGTGGCTGTGGACCGGCCCTGAGAACAGCATCGATCCGGAGAGCGTACGGATCAGCACCGTGTCGTACGCACCGGCGGTGATCCGCGTGCAGTCACCCAAAGCAGTGACAGTTGCGGTAGATGGTGTTTCCGGTGAAGGAACGGACTTTGAGCTGACGATCCCCAACGCAAAGCTTTGGAGCGACGAGACTCCGAACCTTTACACCGCAAAAGTGACTAACGGGGCGGACGAAGCCGAAATCACTTTCGGCATTCGCAAGGTCGAATGGTCGAACAAGGGCCTGTTTATTAATGGCAAGGAAACGCTGCTGCGCGGCGGCTGCGTCCACCACGACAGCGGTATTCTCGGCGCGGCGACCTATGACGAGAGCGAGTACCGGCGCGTGAGAAAGATGAAGGAAGCCGGCTTCAACGCGATCCGCAGCGCTCACAATCCCGCTTCACGGGCCATGCTGGAGGCTTGTGACGAACTGGGCGTCTACTTAATGGACGAGGGCTGGGACATGTGGTACTACCACAAGAGCAAATACGATTATGCCGCACAATGGAGAGAAAACCATCTTTCCGACCTCGCCGCTATGGTGGATCGGGACTTCAACCATCCGTCGGTCATCATGTATTCCATCGGGAATGAAGTCTCTGAGCCTGCGAAAGCGGAGGGCGTTGCCGCCGCACGTGAAATGGTGGAGTTTCTTCACAGGGCCGATCCGACAAGGCCTGTTACCGGCGGCTTCAACCTGATGATCATCGACCGAAGCGCCAAAGGCAAGGGCGTCTATGATGAAAACGGCGGAGGCCGGGACGACAGCAGCGAAAAGAAAATGTCCGGCATGAGCAGTACCATGTTCAACATGATCGCCTCCATGGTCGGAACAGGCATGAACAAAGGTGCAAATTCCGCAAAAGCCGATGCGATAACTTCGCCCGTGCTGGATGCGCTTGATATAGCAGGATACAACTACGCCTCAGGGCGCTATCCTCTGGAGGGAAAGGCGCATCCTGACCGTGTAATCTTTGGCTCTGAGACATTCCCTCAGGACATTGCGAAAAACTGGGCCATGGTAAAGAAGTACCCCTATCTGACAGGCGACTTCATGTGGACGGCCTGGGACTATTTGGGTGAGGCCGGGATCGGTGCCTGGGCCTACACACCCGATGGAAAAGGCTTCAATAAACCTTATCCCTGGCTGCTGGCTGACACCGGGGCCATGGATATTCTGGGCAATCCGAACGGCGAGCTGTTCCATGCCGCAGCTGTGTGGGGCAAGCTGGAACAGCCTGTCATCTGTGTTCAGCCGATCAACCATGACGTAAAGCCCGCGAAGGCAGTATGGCGCGGCACAAACGCCATCCCCAGCTGGAGCTGGCAGGGCTGCGAGGGCAGAAAAGCCGTTGTGGAGGTCTATACCGATGCAGAAAGCGTTGAACTGAAGCTGAACGGAAAGACCCTCGGTACAAAAAAGGTCAGGGACTGCAAAGCAACCTTCAAGGTGAAATATGCCCCGAGTACGATGACCGCCATCGCGGGCGGAAAGTCGAGCAAGCTTATCAGCGCCGGAGAAGCAGCTATCGCCGTCCGCCCGGAGACAACCGAGGCGAAACCCAGCGAGATCCTTTATATCCCCATCGCAATCGCCGACAAACACG
>JAGDBK010000022.1 GCA_017959065.1 Clostridia bacterium
AAGTTGGACAGCCCTTGCTCTTTCAATGCGTCATACTGAAGATATTTCTGCATCGTGTACATCTCGACCATCGTATTGGAGATAGGAGTTCCGGTCGCGAATGTTACGCCCTTCCCGCCCGTGATCTCGTCGAGGTATCTGCACTTCATATACAAATCGGAAGACTTTTGCGCCTCCGTCTGCGAGATACCGGCCACGTTCCTCATTTTTGTAAACGCCGCCAGATTCTTATAGAAGTGCGCTTCGTCGATGAACAAACGGTCAACGCCTAACTGTTCAAACGTGACGACGTCGTCCTTACGGCTTCTGTCCGTGAGTTTGTCCAGTTTCAGTTGCAGTTGTTTCTTTGTCTTTTCCAACTGCTTGATCGTGAATCTTTCTCCGCGCTCGTATTTGATCTTCTCGATGCTTTCAAGTATCTCGTCGATTTCAGACTGAATCATCTGCACCTGTCGATCTACGGAAATCGGAATCTTTTCAAACTGGCTATGACCGAGAATGATCACGTCATAAGCTCCGGTCGCGATTCTCGCGCAGAATTTCTTTCGGTTCTTCGTTTCAAAATCCTTGCGCGTAGCAACCAGGATGTTCGCCGACGGATAGAGTTGGAGATACTCGCTTGCCCATTGACTGATCAGATGATTCGGCACCACGAACATTGACTTGGAACAAAGTCCGATCCGTTTCTCTTCCTGCGCGGCCGCCACCATGGTAAACGTCTTTCCCGCACCAACGACGTGGGCAAGCAATGTATTACCGCCGTAAAGGATACGGGCAACGGCATTGACCTGATGCTCACGGAGCGTGATCTCAGGCGACATACCATAGAAACGGATATGCTGACCGTTGTATTCGCGAGGCCTCGTGCTGTTGAACTTTTCGTTATACAGCCTGCACAGCCTTTCGCGTCGCTCAGGATCTTTCCATATCCATTCCTCAAATTGCCGTTTGATCTCTTCCTGTTTGCCCTGGGCAATCGTCGTTTCCTTCTTGTTGAGAACCGGTTTTTTCTTGCCACTTTCATCCTCGAGATAATCAAATACCCGAACGTCTTTCAGATTCAGCGAATCTTCAACGATGTTGTAGGCATTGATCCTCGATGTTCCGTAAACGCTTGATGCTTTGACGTTGAAACGGTCATAGGTTTTATCCGTTATGCTCCACTGACCCGTTATCGGCTCGTATTTGACCTGAATACGGTATTTGTAGTAATACGGAGTTCCGAGCAGTTCATATAGGAACGTCTGCACGTCTTCCGGCGGGACCCAGGTCGAGCCGAGACGAACGCCTATTTCAGCCGCCGTCAAGTCCTGAGGCTGCACCTTTTCAAGCGCTTCCACATTCGATTTGAAGAATGAATCGCTTTCCGCCTTTGCTTTTGCCTGCCTGAGTTTTTCACGAACGTTTCCTGACAGATACTCGTCGGCAGTCTGCCAGCCGTTTTTCCAATGGTCTCCGCCCGTGTCGAAATCGAACGCACCTGAGGTCGGTTCTTTGAAAATCACGCCTCGCAGTTCTTCAACGATTTTCGGAACATCTTCCGCTTCTCCGAGCAGAGACGCCATATACGGAAGATCCACATTGGCTCTTTCCGACAAGGATACCGCGAGTGCTTCGCTCGCCGTATCCGCCTTGTCCGCTTTCAGTATCGGATTGATCGTTCTCTTGCTAAAGATATCCGCTTTTCTCTGCAGATTTCCTTCTTCGTCAAGGATCTCAAGGGAACAAAGGAGAAAATAGGAATTGTCATCATCGAACACCATCGCGTTTCCGCGGCTGTTGATGAGTCCGTATTTGTATGTAAAACGGTCGTATAAACTGCTCAGTTTGGATTGCAGACTCTGCACTTGCGCGTCGTCAGCGTTATCCAGTTGGGCGTCGATCAGTTCCCTTGCCGCATCACGCAGCGATATCATTCCCTTGATACGGTTCTCTCCCGTGACAGACGTTTCCACCGGCTTCATGATACTGTTTTCTCTGTAATAGATTTTCCCGGAGACAAGAGTATAGGAAAAGTTGCGCACATTCGGGTCGGCGGGAATTGTATCGTCATCCGTTTCATAATCGATCCCGTCTTCGCTTTGGATCTCATTGATTTCGGCGTGGATGTTCTCGATTGCCTCCGAAAGCAGTTCTGAAAGCGGCTGGCCGTCGAAAGGCTTACAAGTGGATTGAGGCCCAAAAGGACCCGATTCCATCACCATCTCTCCGAGCACCATTTTCGGATGCAGAAC
>JAGDBK010000023.1 GCA_017959065.1 Clostridia bacterium
ATCGTCATCCAGTCCCGCAGTGGCCCGATCCATGAAGAGCGCACGATATGCACCCTGGGAATCAAACATATCCGGATAATAATACTGATACAGATTCTGTGTGAACATATCCGTGCTCAGATCATATTTCAGATCACTGTCGGAAAGGTTATAAAGTGTGAACGAATACGTGTACTCGCCGGTCCTTTCGGGGTCATCGCCGAATTCGGCCTTGACCTTGCCGTCAGCGGCTGCACCTGTTCTGGCCGTCAGAGTCTTGTCATCAGCACTGACCATCACCGCCGAAGCCGCGCTGAGCGCCTTCGAAACGTCCGCAAGGCCGGCGCCCTGCTGAAGGATCGAATAATAACCGCCCTCCTCGTCCAGCATGGGCGTCGCAGTTGACATCAGAAGGCTTTGGATGATCGCGCGGGTCGAATAGTTTTCTGCCAGTGCATCATTGTAGGAAACCTGGTCTTTGCTGTCTTCCTGCTTCCCGATCGGGTTTTCACGGATATACTGCGCGAGGATCGCTGCCAGACCCGCCATATGCGGCGCAGCCATGGATGTTCCCGAGAAAGACTCGTACTGGTCTGGACCGCCGACCTCTATGATCTGGCCCTCCACTTCCTCAAAGCCATGTCCGTAAACGGAATAGATGTTCCCGCCGGGCGCCGTGATCTCAGGCTTCATCAGAAGAGAACCCGGGACGCCCCAGGAACTGAATTCTGAAATCGCTGCGTTCTCGCGTCCGGTCAAGATCTCTGCGGAAATCTCGTTTCCGATTTCCATCTCGCCCGTATAATAGGTGTAGGTGCCGACTGTATTCTCTGTCAGACTGCTTTTGATCAAATTGGCGTCTGCAAGGGTAATGGTAACGACCGGGAACGATCCGGTAAATATCTCGCCATTCTGTCCGGCCAAGGTGGCACGTATGATACCGGGCTGATTATTTGCGATGATCACAGCCTTCGGCTGATAAGGAACCGCGTTCTCGCCTTTGTCCCGGAAGGAGATCCCGCCGCGGTTGACAATCACGACCTTCCCTGCCAGCGACACCGCCTCATTGACAGCAGCATAATCTTCAGGTTCACCAGCAGCATCGATATAAACGAATTCGGCATTCCCGGCAACGGACGTCAACGGACCCGCACTCGTATCCGAAGCTTCAATATAAGGCATGCTCTGTCCGTTAATCTCGATGAACACCCCTGTTGCACCGATGTTATCAGCGGATGCAACACCCAGGCTGTTGATAAATGAACCCGGAGAGCCGCCGGTATGCATGCTGACGTCTTCAATGAACAGGTCGCTGGTATAACTGTCGACCATATCCGTGAAGGCTCCGTTGTTGCCGGCAGAAATCGTGACGACCGCATTCAGGTTGTCACTTCCCGCAAGGTAATTCAGGTAGTTTTGGTAAAACAGGCTGTAGGTAAAGCCCGGAGCCGAGGAACCTAAAGAAAGGTTGATCGAATCTGCGCCCAGCAGAATCGCATCCTCGATCGCGACAAAATAGTCGGAATCATAGGCGCCGCCGTTCATGCCGAATACCTTCATGACGAAGAGCTGCGCGTCGGGCGCCATGCCTACCGCTTTCACTTCGGAAACGGCGTCAACGAACGAACCGTCCTTATTGATATACTTGTTTGCCGCTGCGATACCGGCCACGTGGGAACCGTGATCGCCTGCCGTATCCCCTATGTGACTGGTGTAATCCGATCTGTTATCGACATAGTTGTACGCATACGGGATCTTCGCATTCAGGTAGACGCCGCTCCCGGAAAGACCGAGGTCAGAAGGAACCGAGGTCATCAGTTCGACAGAGTCCTTCCCTTCCAGGGCCCTCTCCTGATTCAATTCGTCGATGGCGTATTCAAATGCATCGGCATCGAAAGAGATGTGCAGATCGTCGATACCGGTGTCGATGATCGCGATCTTGCTCCCGGCACCTGTGTATCCGGCCGGCCAGACGCTCGTCGCGCCAACCATTTCGGAAGAGGTGATCGCCGTATTGACTTCGTCTGCCTGGGACTCATATCGGTTTTCCAGGAAAACGTCCTTGACACCCGAGATCTCTTTGATCTCGTCCAGATCTCCGTAACGGACGTTTGCGGACAGGATGTTCGCGGCAAGTGTCAGATGCCACTTGACGTCCAGTTGGCCGCTCAGTTTCTGTTCGATCTTTCTCTGAACGGAATCCTGCCTTCCTTTCAGCCGTTGCCGGTACATTTTCGCAAAGTTGTTTGCAGCGAAATCATCCAGGGAAAATCCCGCTTCCAGGACAGACGGGGAGTCCATCAGGATCGATACGCGGACGATGTCGTCCGGACCGTAGATCTCGTCCGGATCATCCAGTTCCGGCTTTGTGTCCGCGATGTCCGCCTCCAGTTTCTTCACATTCAGCGTGGAAGGATCCAGGTCGTACGTTTCTGTCCCGTCACTGCCGTTTCCGAACCCGCTGAAATCATCCGCGACTGCGCGGACCGGGCCGGAAAAAGCCATGACCAGAGTCAGAACGATCGCCAACAGTTGTTTCAGTTGCTTTCTTGTCTTCATTGTGGTTCTCCTCAAGCACCGAGCCTATGAGGCCGGGACAGGAACAAAGGTGTCCCGGGATCATAAGTTTCCGATAAAAAATTATTATCTATGAATATAGCAAAATATGCACCCGTTTGCAATCATTTTTGCACTGACGGACAATTATTTTAGTCTTTGAAATTATATATTTCACCAATGTTGCTCATGCCTTTGCGAAATCATCGCCGGACATTCGTTCATTTTGCCGAACGCCGCATAAAATCGTGAATATATGCGAAAAAGGGAGTGCGGACGCACTCCCTTTCTTCATCATGACCCGTCACATTTTTCCGAAATCGAAGCCTAAGATATGACCGGCATTCCGGTTCCGTCTATTTATTGCCTGAAGAACTTCACTGCCGACTCGAAAAGCTTCATGTCGTAATCGCCCGGCACATTCTTGTAGAGGCCATTTCCTACACGCTCCGAATGCCCCATCTTGCCGAGGATGCGGCCGTCGGGAGACGTGATGCCCTCGATCGAAAGCATCGAGCCGTTCGGATTGAA
>JAGDBK010000024.1 GCA_017959065.1 Clostridia bacterium
CTTTGCCAAAAGCGTTTCCCGATCAACTTTCACACGAGTCTGATGCAGGCGGGACAGGCGTTTCCAATCGTAGTTTACGCCCACAAGCTGGATGACAATTCCCGAAAGATCATGGACATCTCTGAGTGCGTGATTCTCCCGAACGGGGACAGACAGTATCACACGCTGTTCCGGTACAAGATCTCAAAAAACGAGGTCGATAACGGAAAATACAAAATCGAAGGGAAATTCGAACAGCCGGAGTATATGAGCGATCATCTGAAGGGGAAGCTGCTTCAGTTCGGTGTTCCCGAAGATCTGCTTGAACAGTTCCTGAAACCGAAGGCACAGACGAGAAAAAAGAAGACGGAGGAGGTCCCGGAGACATGATTTTGCAGGTTGTATCTTCCATCCTTCTCATCATCGCGATTGCCATCCTTTTCGGACTGACTCCTGATCAGATCACCGACGATATGATGAATCTGATTACGCCGAATGATACGCTGATCGACAGAGCAAGGAACGTCAGGGGCAACAAAAAGAGACACAGGCTGTACAGGAAACTGGCGGGTATCAAAGGGGCGCTTGCTGCCACGGGAAAGAGCAAACAGTTCACGTTAGCGATTGCGGCCTCCCTGGTTTTGTTTGGTGCCGGAGCGATAATTTCCATCCTGATAAACAACCTGTTTTTGATGCCGGTCCTTTCTGTCACGCTTGCCATGATCCCGTTTTTGTATATCACTAATTCGCTTTCGTATTATGAAAGACAAACCAAAGAGGAACTGGAAACAGCGCTCTCGATCATCACGACATCATATGAACGGTGCGACGATATTGTACAGGCGGTAAGAGAGAATACGCAGTATATCAAACCGCCGCTTCGCGAGGTCTTCCGGTCTTTTGAAGGTGAGGCGACGGCGGTAACTTCCAATATCAAAACGGCTCTTTACAATCTGAAAGAAAAGATCGACAACGAAATATTCAGGGAATGGGTGGATACGCTCATCCTCTGTCAGGATGATCGAACGCTAAAAGATACGCTGCAGCCGGTAGTTCAGAAGCTGACCGACATCCGGATCGTGAACAATGAGCTGGCGACAATGCTCGCCTCAGCCCGTAACGAATACTGGGTGATGGTCGCAATGGTCGTTGGAAACGTACCGCTTCTCTATCTGCTGAACAAAGACTGGTTTCACACGCTCATCGATACTGTTCCGGGTAAAGCGGTCTGCGGAATCTGCGCGCTGGTGATCTTCATAACGGCGATCCTGATGAAGAAATACACAAAGCCGATGGAATACAGGCGGTAAGGGGAGGTCGAGGGAATGATTCAGGCAATTATCGGTATGCTCTGCGGAACGGGACTGTTTCTCGTTCTCGCAGATATCTATCGAATACCGTATTATAAGACCTCCCGCGCTGTCGAGAGCCTTTCAAAAAAACAGAGAGACAGGTCCTCCGGATTGAATATCTGGCTTGAGGGGATTGCCGAAAAGATAGCGGCACACCTGAAGCTCAACGAGTTCAAAAGAGCACAGCTTGAAGCCGATCTGAAAACAGCGCAGATGGATATCACGCCGGAGATGTTCAAGGCAAACGCGATAGTCAAGGCGGGAATCGTTGGAGCGCTGGATATACCGGTGGCATTCATCTTTCCGCTGCTTGTTCCGGTCGTCCTGTTTCTGGCAGTTTTCCTTTACCGAATGGAGACCAAAAGCGTTTCCCGACAGATCATGGCAAAGCGTAAGAAGATCGAATACGAGCTTCCGAGGCTTGTTTCAAACATCGAAAAGACGCTTACCCACAACCGTGACGTGCTCTATATGCTGGAAAGCTATATCCCAGGTTCCGGACCTGAGCTGAGAAATGAACTGGAGATCACGGTCGCGGATATGAAATCCGGAAACTATGAAGGAGCGATCACAAGACTGGAAAGCCGCGTCGGATCTTCCATGATGAGCGACGTGTGCAGAGGTCTGATCGGAATCCTCCGCGGAGACGACAACCGTATGTACTGGGCGTCGCTGTCACTGA